>QXYP01000099.1:5951-13865 GCA_009886815.1 Halieaceae bacterium | reverse complement strand
AATCGAGTGAATGAGTTGGGAGTTTCTGAGCCGCTAGTGCAGAAGCAAGGTTCCGATCGCATCGTCGTAGAGCTACCCGGTATTCAAGACACCGCCGAAGCCAAGAGGATTTTAGGCAAGGTCGCAAACCTTGAGTTTCGCCTAGTGGCAGAAACCAACGCTCCGGTGACCGAGCGGCAGCGCTTTGAGTATCGCGGTGATAATCGTGCGGGCATGACAGAGTGGCTTGAGCGCGAAATGATTATCACCGGCGAACGTGTTTCCAATGCCGCAGCCGGTTTTGACCAGAACAACCAGCCCAATGTTTCCATTACATTGGATGGCGAAGGCGGCATGCTGATGTCTCGGTCTACGCGCAACAATATTAAGCGGCGAATGGGCGTTTTGTTTATTGAGCGCAAATATCGAACTCGGTATGAGCAAGATGAAAACGGTGAGGAAGTGGTCGTTAGGGTGCCCTACGACGAAAAGAAATTGCTCACTGCTCCGGTTATCCAGTCTGCTTTAGGGGCATCATTTCAAATCACCGGTCTAGATTCTCCCGGTGAAGCCTCTGAGCTTGCGCTAATGCTCAGAGCTGGGGCGTTGGCCGCGCCCATTACTTTCGTCGAAGAGCGCACTGTGGGCCCGTCGCTGGGCGCTGAAAATATTGCTCTGGGTGTGAAGTCGGTGCAAATAGGCCTCGCTTTAGTGGTTATCTTCATGGTGCTTTACTACCGGGTCTTCGGTGTTGCAGCGGTTGTTGCTCTCACTACTAACTTGGTGCTGCTGCTCGCCTTCATGTCGCTTCTGGGCGCTACCCTAACCCTGCCCGGTATTGCTGGTATCGTTTTAACGGTGGGAATGGCTGTCGATGCTAACGTTCTGATTTTCGCCCGAATAAGAGAGGAGTTGGCCCGACGCATGTCCCCTCAAATGGCCATCGATGCGGGTTTTGAGCGGGCTGTAGCGACGATTCTCGACGCCAACATCACAACGCTTATTGTGGCCGTCATTTTATATGCAGTGGGTACGGGACCCATCAAGGGTTTTGCAGTCACTTTATCTCTAGGCATCATAACGTCCATGTTTACCGCAATTTTGGGTACCAGAGCGCTGGTTAACCTCATTTACGGAGGTCGCCGAGTCGACAGCTTGTCGATTGGTCCACTACCAAAACGTGATGCTGAGGAGGCTCAGGTATGAAAGTTCTCCCTTTTATGGCGTGGCGCCGGTTTGCGGCGGGCTTTTCGCTCATGGCGTTGTTAATAGCGGGCGGCGCCTTGGCGACCAAATCTCTAAATTGGGGCCTTGATTTTACCGGTGGCACGCTGGTTGAAGTCGAATATGGCGATACGGCTAATCTGCAAGGCGTGCGCAAAACCCTTGAAGACAGTGGCTACGAAGGTGTCGTTGTTGTTGCCTTTGGCACTGATCGTGATGTTTTGATCCGTTTGCCTATTAGTTATTCCGATGAGCAGGGTGTGGCCATGGTAGAGGTGCTGCGCCGTGCTTCCAGCTCTCCTGTTGAGCTGCGGCGCATGGAGTTCGTCGGGCCTGCTGTCGGTGAAGAATTGCGCGAGCAGGGCGGGCTTGCCATGCTTCTAGCTCTTGGGTTGGTCATGCTGTACGTCGGTTTCCGCTTTCAGTTCAAATTTGCTGTGGGGGCTGTGATGGCTCTGGCGCACGATGTGCTGTTTGTATTGGGTGCCTTTTCTTTATTGGGGCTAGAATTTGACTTAACGGTGCTTGCTGCGGTGCTTGCGGTGATCGGTTACTCACTCAATGACACCATTGTTGTCGCCGACCGAATACGAGAAAACTTCCGCAAGTTGCGACGTAGGAGCCCTGTGGAGGTCATCGATATTTCTCTGACCGAAACCTTGGGGAGAACGTTGGTGACATCACTAACCACCCTTTTGGTTTTGCTCGCCCTGGCCATCTTTGGTGGTGAAATGATCCACGGCTTTGCGTTGGCGCTGTTAGCTGGAGTTGCTATTGGTACGTACTCATCAATTTATGTGTCGGCGACAATCCTGCTGGCCATGGGTGTGAGTAAAGAAGACGTGGCGATCCCGGTTAAAGAGGGCGGCAGCGAAGACGGATCTCAGGTTTAACGACCCAGCGTTAGCGCAACACGGGCCCTACGGTAGAAAGCAGCTGCTTAAACACTTTCGGATTGCCGCACACCACTTGGCCATTGTCCAGGTAACGCTCTGAGCCATTGAGGTCAGATATAAGCCCGCCAGCTTCTTTGATAAGCAGCGCCCCCGCCGCCATGTCCCAGCGTTCCAAGCCTGTTTCCCAAAAGCCGTCGAATCGGCCTGCCGCCACGTAAGCGAGATCCAGTGCTGCTGCGCCCGCTCGACGAATGCCCATGCACTGACCGGCAAGTTCTGCGAGGGTTTGAGTGTACTGGGGTAAGCGCTGCTGCTCATGGCCTAAAAACGGTATGCCGGTGCCCAGCAAGCACTCGCTTAAATCGGTGCGGTTACTGACGCGCAGACGATGGCCATTCAATTGGGCGCCGCGGCCCCGGGATGCGGTAAACTCCTCTTGCCGTACTGGATCGAATACCACAGCGTGAGCCAGCCGACCGTCGATTAGACAGGCAATTGATACGCAATAATGCGGAATGCCGCGCATGAAATTACTGGTGCCATCAAGTGGGTCGATGATCCACAAATGATCTGATTTTTCGTTGCCTGTTTGTCCACTTTCCTCGGCCAAGAACGCGTGATCTGGGTACGCTTTGCCAAGTTGGTAGAGTATTTCTTGCTCTGCAGCGACATCGACTTCGGTGACATAATCGGCGACGCCTTTCGCTTGGTGTCCCACGCGATCGAGCTCGTCTGAGGCTCTAACGATAAGGTCGCCCGCTTTGCGAGCGGCGCGTAGGGCGATGGTGACCATCGGTTCCATGGTGATTTCTCCAAAGACGGGTAGATTACCGACCCGTGACGGGGGCGAAGCATAGCAGGGGCAGCGTGACCTGTTCAGTGCTTTGTTACACTCTGCGACCTTTTTTTAACTTTTGAGATCAGTAATTTCCATGGCAATGAATAATATTCGCGTCGTTCTGGTACATACCAGCCACCCAGGCAACATTGGTGGTGTGGCCCGAGCTATGAAAAACATGGGTCTCACCCGATTAACACTGGTCAAGCCTAAGGCCTTCCCAGCACCCGAAGCGCTCTGGCGTGCTGCTTCGGCAGAAGACGTTTTGGTAAACGCAACGGTTGTCGAGACTGTCGAAGAGGCGGTCAAGGGGGCCCAGTTTATTGTGGGTACCAGTGCGCGAGAACGGCGCATTCCGTGGCCTCTTCAAGACGCTCGTCACTGTGGTGAGCGTCTTTATCGCCATGCGACCCAAGACGAGGAAGTGGCCATTCTCTTCGGTCGAGAAGACCGTGGCTTACTCAACGAGGAGTTAGAGCTGTGTAATCTTCATTGCCATATTCCCACCCACGAATCTTATCCATCCCTGAACTTGGCCATGGCGGTGCAGATCGTAGCTTACGAAATTAGAATGGCACAGTTGGCAGGGAGCACGGCCACGGAAGAAGATGCGGCCTGGGATACGCCTTTTGCGCCCGCAGAAGATATGGCTCGTTTCTACGCGCATTTAGAGCAAACCCTTATTGATATTGAATTTCTCGACCCTAAAGCGCCCCGTCAGCTCATGAGGCGATTAAAGCGCCTTTACAACCGCGTGCGCCTCGATGATATGGAGTTGAATATCTTGCGTGGCATTCTCGCTGAGACACAGAAACGGGTGCCAAAGGGCCAAAAATAAAGTCCCACTAAAATAGTTGGTTTTTTACTTGAGTGTTTTAGTGGGTTTTGTCACACTCTTTCTACTGGAGGTGGCATGAAACTTACAACACGTGGGCGGTACGCGGTGACGGCTATGCTTGATCTCGCGATAAATGGTGAACAAAAGCCGGTATCTTTGGCAGATATCTCCGGTCGTCAGGAAATTTCGCTATCCTATCTGGAGCAGCTGTTTGCCAAACTTCGACGAGAGGCCTTGGTGACCAGCGTTAGGGGCCCCGGTGGGGGTTACCGCTTGGCGCGGGATCGAGCCACTTTGTTTGTCGCCGAAATTATTGATGCCGTTGATGAGTCTGTTGACGTTACCAATTGCAATGGCAAGGGTAACTGCCACCACGGAGAGGTGTGCCTAACACACGATCTGTGGCAGGACTTAAGCGACCGGATTCATGGTTTTTTAAGCGAGATCAGCTTGGCAGATCTCGTCGATAATCGAACGGGCAAGGCGAGGTTAAGTGCAAACGAAACCGTGCAAAAATTAATTCTGCAGTAAGGATGCTCTTTTAATGAACGCTCAAGTTAATACACCGATTTATCTAGACTACTTATCGACGACGCCTGTTGACCCTCGCGTGGCCGATGCAATGTCTGAGTGTCTATCTATGGAGGGCACTTTTGGCAATCCGGCTTCCCGTTCTCACGTGTTTGGTTGGAAGGCCGAAGAAGCGGTAGAAAACGCCAGAGCCCAGATTGCCGATCTGATTAACGCCGACCCGAGAGAGATCGTTTGGACTTCAGGTGCCACTGAATCGGATAACCTTGCTATTAAAGGCGCGGCACATTTCTACCGCAAGAAAGGCCAGCACATTGTTACTTCAAAAATTGAACACAAAGCGGTTTTAGACACCTGCCGTCAGCTGGAGCGGGAAGGTTTTGAAGTGACTTACCTCGAGCCCAATAAGGCGGGTTTGACAACGCCTGAGTCTGTGCAGGCTGCTCTTCGCCCCGACACAGTGGTTGTTAGTGTCATGCACGCCAACAATGAAATTGGTGTGGTCAACGACATAGCCGGTATCGGTGAAATCTGTCGTGCAGCGGGTGTTATTTATCATGTCGATGCGGCGCAAAGCACGGGTAAGGTGCCCCTTGATATGGAGACAATGAAAGTCGATTTGTTATCTATGAGTGCCCATAAGATGTATGGCCCCAAGGGTGTGGGTGCACTTTATGTGCGTCGCAAACCCAGAGTCAGGTTGGAAGCTCAAATGCACGGTGGTGGGCATGAGCGCGGTATGCGTTCAGGTACGCTGGCAACCCATCAGGCTGTCGGGTTTGGTGAAGCCGCACGTATTGCCAACGAAGAAATGGCTGACGAAACATCGCGCTTGATCAGTTTGCGAGCTCGATTTTGGCAGGGACTGGAAGACCTTCAAGAGGTCCACATTAATGGCGACGTAGAGCGACGGCTTCCAGGGGCGCTCAATGTGAGCTTTGCCTTTGTCGAGGGTGAGTCTTTGCTCATGTCGCTGAAAGATTTGGCGCTATCTTCTGGCTCTGCCTGCACATCTGCCAGCTTAGAGCCGTCTTATGTACTTCGGGCTCTAGGCCTCAATGATGAGCTTGCACACAGCTCTCTGCGCTTCAGCTTTGGACGATTTACTTCCGAGGCAGATATCGACCACGCGATTACGCAGGTGCGTCGTGCTGTCGAAAAATTACGTGAGTTGTCGCCGCTTTGGGATATGTATCAAGACGGCGTTGATTTAAATTCTATCGAATGGTCAGCGCACTAAACACAGAGCTGGCAGTACAACCTAAAAAGGAGAACGTCGTGGCTTACAGTGAAAAGGTTATTGATCACTACGAAAACCCAAGAAATGTGGGTAAGTTTGACGATGAAGACGAAAGTGTTGGCACGGGTATGGTGGGTGCACCTGCTTGTGGTGACGTTATGCGTTTGCAGATTAAGGTGGGTGATGACGGCGTCATTGAAGATGCTAAGTTCAAAACCTACGGCTGCGGCTCTGCGATTGCTTCGAGTTCGCTGCTGACCGAGTGGGTTAAGGGACGCAAGTTGGAAGACGCTGAGCAGATTACAAATACTGAGATAGCTCAGGAGTTGGCATTGCCGCCTGTGAAAATTCATTGTTCAGTGCTGGCCGAAGACGCTATTAAAGCGGCGGTAAAGAATTTCAGAGATAAGCAGGACGACTGATGACAGTTGCAGTCACAGAACAGGCAGCGGGGCATGTTCAGCGGCAGTTAGAGGCTCGCGGACGTGGTGAGGGTATACGCATCGCGGTTAAAACGTCTGGCTGCTCGGGGCTCGCCTATGTGCTCGAGTTTGTCGATGCACCCGAGACCACCGATGCCATTTTCGAAGACTTTGGTGTGAAGTTATTCATTGATCCCAAGAGTTTGGTTTATCTCGATGGCACTATTGTCGATTACGCCAAAGAGGGGCTGAATGAGGGGCTGGAGTTTCGCAATCCCAATGTTGCCGGTGAGTGCGGCTGTGGTGAGAGTTTCACGGTCTAGCTATGACTGCGGTTTCTGAAGGGGGTTCGGGTACGCCCAAAGATTATTTTGAGCTGTTCCAGATCGAGCCTCAATTTGACGTGGACATTGACGATCTGGGTCGGCGGTTTCGCACGCTGCAACGGCGTTTTCACCCGGACAGGTACGGCAGCGGCAGCGCGACTGATCAGCGTCTTGCTGCACAGGTTTCAGCAGATATCAATGCCGGCTACCAAGCACTGAAAGATCCAATTACTCGTGCGGGACATCTACTGGAACGCAAGGATTGTGATTTGCGTACTCTTGAGCGCCAACCCGTGAGCAATGAATTTTTGATGCAGCAAATGCGCCTTAGAGATGCGGCAGAATCGTTAGATCTCAGCGACACCGAAAGTCGATCAAAGTTAGCGGCACAAACGCAGACGCTTATGCAAGCTGAATTGCTTTCTTTTAAGGAAGCGATTGAAAAAGAGGACTATGAGTTGGCGGGATTTGCTTGGGTACACCTGCTTTATTGGCAAAAGCTGAATCAGGAGGTCGCTGGCAGCAGCGATCTCCTCTAGACGTTACTATGGCTTTACTACAAATTTCTGAACCCGGTGCGGTGGCTGAGCAGTCAGTAGAGCGCAAGCTCGCCTTGGGTATCGACCTGGGAACCACCAATAGTTTGGTTGCCTATGTCAGCGACGGCGAGGTGAAGGTTCTGACTGACGATGATGGCGATGGATGCCTTCCGTCTGTGGTGCACTTTGGTGCTGAGGGAATACTCGTAGGATCAGCGGCGGAAGCCTTGGCAGTTTCAGCACCCCATGACACCATCGCATCGGCGAAGCGTTATCTGGGTCGAAGCCGAGAAGAGCTTGCATCGAGTGACTATACGACGCTTGCTGAAAGCGGCGTGGCTTTTGCAACCTCTCAGGGGCCGGTGACGCCGGTAGAGGTGTCTGCGGCACTTTTAGATGCGCTTCGTGATCGTGCCGAGTCGACACTGAGTACGCCTATCGCGGGTGTGGTCATTACCGTCCCTGCTTATTTTGACGATGCTCAACGCTTGGCAACCCGACAGGCGGCCGAATTAAGCGGGCTGAATGTATTGCGGTTACTCAATGAACCCACAGCGGCTGCGGTAGCTTATGGCCTCGATTCAGGTGAGGAGGGCGTAGTCGCCGTTTACGATCTTGGCGGTGGAACATTTGATGTGTCCATTCTTCGGCTTGAGCGTGGTGTGTTTGAGGTTTTGGCAACGGGTGGCGATAGCGCTTTAGGTGGCGATGACTTTGACCAACGGTTAGTCGTGTTACTCCGAAATAAAGGTGAGCTGGGGCCGTTGGATGCCGCACAAGAGCGGGCATTATTACGCTGTGCAAGGTCAGTAAAAGAATCCCTGACTACAGCATCTGAAATTGAAGTTAAGCTCGATAGTATTGTTAGCGGTGGCAAGGCCGTTACGGTTACCCGCCAACAATTTAATAGTGAGTGCGCTGACCTGGTGAATCGCAGTTTGGATGCCTGTCGGCAATGCGTGGCTGACGCTGGTGTGTCTCAAATTGATCAAATCATTTTAGTGGGTGGCTCCACACGCATGCCCATTATTGGTGAAGTGGTTGCCGCACTTTTTGGCAAGGAGCCAATGAGCAGTATCGA
>QXYP01000099.1:0-5941 GCA_009886815.1 Halieaceae bacterium | reverse complement strand
GCGTGGTGGCCAGGGGTGCCGCTAGGCAAGCCGATTTGCTGATTGGTAATCGTGACGCCAGTGATCTACTGCTGCTAGACGTGATCCCTCTGTCTCTGGGGGTTGAGACCTACGGCGGCTTGGTAGAGCGTATCGTGCCACGAAATACGACGATTCCTGTGGCGCGGGCACAAGAGTTTACGACGGCTAAAGACGGTCAAACGGGCCTTATCGTTCATGTTGTTCAGGGCGAGCGGGAGCGCGTAGAAGATTGTCGTTCCTTAGCAACATTTGAATTGCAGGGTATCCCACCTATGGTGGCTGGGGCGGCGCGGCTGGAGGTGACTTTTCAAGTCGATGCGGATGGGCTGCTGGAGGTTAAGGCAAAGGAAGCAACGACTGAAGCAACGGCCAGTGTGGTGGTGAAGCCTGCTTTTGGCCTTGCCGAAGATGATATTGCCGCTATGTTACGTGCCGGGTATGAGCACGCTTCTGAGGACATGCATGCGCGTCAGTTGGCCGAAGCAAAGGTTGATGCAGAGCAGTTGATTGCGGGTATTCGAGCGGCTGTTGCCAGTGATGGCGATCTTTTGAACGAGAGTGAAGGCCAAGTGCTCGAGACGGCGGTATCTGCTTTGGTGGCTGCCCATGCAGGGGAAGATATTGAAGGGCTAAGGAATGCGATCGAAGTGACCGGGCGTGCTTCAGAGCTGCTGGCGGCGAGGCGTATGGACCGAAGTATTAAATCAGCGCTGGGTGGAATCTCGGTGGCTACATTGGAAGGAGAAGCAGAGTCATGACCCAGATAGTTGTGATGCCCCACGGC
The DNA here is from genome assembly GCA_009886815.1 of Halieaceae bacterium. Taxonomy (GTDB): domain Bacteria; phylum Pseudomonadota; class Gammaproteobacteria; order Pseudomonadales; family Halieaceae; genus Luminiphilus. The sequence continues at coordinate 5,136 of QXYP01000099.1, read as the reverse complement.
GATATTTGCCCAGAGGGAGCGGTTGTTGAAGCTGAGGTTGGCACTTCCATCTGTGACGCTTTACTAGCTCACGATATCGCCATAGAACATGCCTGTGAAATGTCTTGTGCGTGTACCACCTGCCACATCATTGTGCGCGAGGGTTTCGCTTCCTTGGAAGACGCCGATGAGCTGGAGGAGGACTTTCTTGATAAGGCTTGGGGCTTGGAGCCTGAGTCGCGGCTGTCTTGTCAGGCACTGGTGACAGAAGAGCCTTTGGTTGTTGAAATTCCGCGATACACGATTAACCATGCCCGAGAGCACCATTAAGCGTTGCCCCGTTCAGAAGCATCGCCTTGGCGCCTGCTAGCGGATAGACCTTAGCCTCTACTCATAATTATTCAGGGCATTTACGGCGAATCAACCTAAGTCTGATGCTTCTCTGTTAAGGTCTTTGGGGCCTATTAGAGTAATTAGTCGACCATGACATAATCCTGAGCCTCATTTATAATCTGCGCGCTTATAAATCGGGACCTATAGTCCCTTGCATGATTTCTTATCCCAATCGGAGTGCTCCATGGCTACTGAACGTACCTTGTCAATTATCAAGCCTGATGCCGTCGGCAAAAATGTCATCGGTGAAATTTATACCCGTTTTGAGTCAGCTGGCTTGCGCATAGCGGCCTCGCGTATGATGCAGCTGTCTGACTCTACGGCTGGCGGATTCTATGCAGAGCATAAAGGGCGTCCTTTTTACGATGACCTGGTCAAATTTATGACGTCTGGTCCCGTCGTTGTTCAGGTGCTCGAAGGTGAGGGCGCAATTGCCAAAAACCGCGACTTGATGGGCGCGACAAACCCTCAGGAAGCCGCTGCTGGCACTATTCGTGCAGACTTCGCGACCACTATCGACGCTAATGCAGTACACGGATCAGACTCCCCGGAGTCGGCCGCTCGAGAAATCGCTTACTTTTTTGCAGCTAACGAGGTTTGCGAGCGCTAAGGCGCCCCGCTGACGCGTCGTTATGACAGTTGCCAACAGTTTGATCGCGAGCTCGAGTGCCGTAGCGAAGGTCAATCTGTTGGGGCTGAGTCGTCAGCAATTGGAAGATTTCTTCACGGACCTGGGTGAAAAACGGTTCCGTGCGCAGCAAGTAATGAAGTGGATTCACCATCAAGGCGTTATCGACTTCGCTGACATGAGTAATCTAGGAAAGGGTCTGCGCGAAAAGTTAGAGTCTCTGGCCACCATTACCCCGCCTGAGATTGCTGATCAACAGGACTCGGCTGACGGCACTCGAAAATGGGCCATTCGTGTGACCGGCGGCGCATTGGTAGAGGCCGTATTGATTCCCGAGGCAGGAAGGGCAACGTTGTGTGTCTCTTCCCAGGTGGGTTGCAGTTTAGACTGTAAGTTTTGTTCCACGGGCAAACAGGGGTTTCAGCGTGACCTAACCGCTGCTGAAATCATTGGCCAGGTATGGCTCGCGATTAATTCTTACGATGGATGGCAGTCGGGTAAAGGCCGGATTGTTACCAACGTGGTGATGATGGGCATGGGCGAGCCCTTACTCAATTTTGACAATGTGGTGTCTGCCATGAGCCTGATGACAGACGACCTAGCCTACGGCTTGTCAAAGCGAAAGGTGACTTTAAGCACTTCTGGTGTTGTGCCGGCACTGGATCGTTTGGCGGAGTTTAGTGATGTCAGTTTGGCGGTTTCGTTGCATGCCCCGAACGACGAAATTCGCAACCAAATTGTCCCGATCAACCGCCGCTACCCCATTCAACAGCTCTTACAAAGCGCCAAAAGTTATATAGACGCCCAGTCGGATCGCAAACGGGTTGTTACCATTGAATACACTTTACTTGCCGGCGTAAACGATCAGCCAGAGCATGCGCGGGAGTTGAGTACGTTGCTCAAAGATTTCCCCTGCAAGATTAATTTGATTCCCTTTAACCATTTTCCGAATTCGGGATTTGAACGACCCAGCGGCAACGCGGTGTCGCGATTTTGGCAGGTTCTTGTTGATGCGGGCTTTATTGTGACTGTGCGGAGCACCCGTGGGGACGATATTGATGCCGCTTGTGGGCAATTGGTGGGCGAAGTTGTTGACCGCACACGTCGATCTGAGCGATACCGTCAGTTGAATTTGGCAAACAATGCCGTGACTGAGGGCGAACGACCATGAAGACCGTCACGATAAGCTTCCTCGCGGCTGCGGTTTTATTACTGTCCTCTTGCGTCACCGAGACGGTAGGGGGAACAGACTATGAAGAAGATCCTCAGGCAGCGCTGGAACGTCGCGTTGAGCTAGCCCGGCAGTACATTGGTCGGGGAGACTGGGAAAATGCTAAACGGAACCTTGAGCTCGCGAATAACATTGACCCTAATAATGCGTCAGTGAACGAGGCCTTTGGCTTGGTTTATCAAAGCACCGGTGAGTACGAACGCGCTGAGGCGAGCTTCAAGCGGGCCTTGCGAATAGACCCGAAACTTTCCAGGGCTCGAAACAACTACGCGGCTTTTTTGTATTTCTTAGGGCGTTATGAGGAAGCAGAGCGGGAGTTTGCTGTTGTGGCAGAGGATACACTCTACTCTGGGCGACCCTTTGCCTATATTAACCTGGGCATGAGCCGATTAAATCTAAACAACAATTTAGGCGCAGAAGATGCATTCAGTCGCGCACTGCGTATGGATCGACGGAATCCTATCGCGCTGTTAGAAATGGGTTATTTGCGCTTGTTAGCGGGCGATGTCGCGAATGCGCAGTCTTACTATGGCGTGTACCGCACGGTTGTGCCTCGCCAGTCCCCCCGAGGATTTATGTTGGGTGTTGAAATTTCGCGGGCTTCGGGGGATAAAGACGCCCAAAGTAGTTACGAGATGGCATTGCGCAATCTCTATCCTGATTCGCAGGAATATCAAACACTGCAGGCCCAGCAAGGGTTACAATAAGGGAAACTTCCGACTGGTCGGTGGCATGAAACAGGAATCACCCATTAAGCGGCGCAAGAGTCGCCAGATCATGGTTGGCAACGTCCCCGTTGGCGGCGATGCCCCCATCAGCGTTCAGAGTATGACAAACACAGAAACGTGTGATGTCGCTGCTACTGTGGCGCAGGTGCAGGCTATTGCCGATGCCGGGGCTGATATCGTGCGGGTTTCGGTGCCCAGCATGGAAGCCGCAGACGCATTTCGGGATATTCGCGCCCGGGTTACGGTTCCCCTCGTTGCCGACATTCACTTTGACCACAAAATCGCTTTAAAAGTCGCCGAGTACGGTGTCGATTGTTTACGGATCAATCCCGGTAATATTGGTCGAGAAGAAAAAGTGAGGGAAGTGATTGCGGCTTGCAAAGACCGTGGCATCCCAATCCGTATCGGTGTCAATGCGGGTTCTTTGGGTAAAGAGCTCATGCGAAAGTATCCAGAACCTACCGCTGAGGCTCTGGTGGAATCTGCCCTTCGTAACGTCGACATTCTTAGCCGCTATGACTTCGATAATTTTAAGGTGAGTGTCAAAGCTTCCGAAATCTTTATGGCTCAGGCCGCTTACAGAGATTTAGCGACGCAAATTGAGCAGCCTTTGCATTTGGGCATTACTGAGGCCGGTGGCCTGCGCGGCGGCACGGTTAAATCGGCCGTGGGTCTGGGTGCTCTGTTACTGGAGGGTATTGGCGATACGATTCGTATTTCTCTCGCCGCAGACCCGGTAGAAGAAGTAAAGGTTGGCTTTGAGATACTCAAGAGCTTGAAGCTCAGGGCCAACGGCATAAACTTTATTGCCTGTCCCAGTTGCTCGCGTCAGAATTTTGATGTGATCGGCACGATGAATGAGTTAGAGCGTCGACTGGAAGATATTAGAACACCAATGGACGTGGCTGTGATCGGCTGCATTGTTAATGGCCCCGGGGAAGCGAAAGAGGCTGACGTGGGTTTGACCGGGGCAACCCCCAGCAACTTAATCTACCTCGCTGGCGAACCAGATCATAAAGTCAGCAATCAAGATTTTGTCGATCATTTGGAAACTGTGATCCGCGAGCGTGCCGAACAATTAGTGTCAGAGCGCGCGGCCGAAGAAGAACAGATCATTCTCCGCAGTACTTAACAGACAGGCCTATGACCGACTATCGATCAGTGCGTGGAATGGTAGACATTCTTCCTGAAGACAGCTTCCTTTGGCAGCAGTTGGAAGGGGTTATGGCCGCTGTTTTACAGCAGTATGGCTATCAAGAGATTCGCCTGCCCATCATTGAAACTACCCAGTTGTTTTCACGCTCTATCGGTGAGGTCACTGATATCGTAGAAAAAGAGATGTATACCTTTGCAGATCGCAATGATGAGAGTCTTTCGTTGCGCCCTGAGGGCACGGCGGGGTGTGTGCGGGCCGTTGTTCAACACAATCTTCAGCAAACGGTACAGAAGCTTTGGTACCAGGGCCCCATGTTTCGTTACGAGAGGCCCCAGAAGGGTCGGCAAAGGCAATTTCATCAGTTGGGTGTTGAGGGTTTTGGCGTTGCAAGCCCGGACTTAGATGCTGAGCTGATCTTACTGTCCAATGCCTTATGGCGCGGTTTGGGCGTCCAAGATTTACTGACGTTGGAAATTAACTCCATCGGTAGTCCGCATTCCAGAGCGCTGTTTAGGGAGGCCCTGGTCGCCTTTCTTTCCGATCATCGGGACGGCCTAGACGACGATAGTCAACGTCGACTAGTGACGAATCCGCTGCGTATATTGGATAGCAAAAATGCGGCGACTCAGGCGTTGTTGGCAGATGCTCCGTCTCTCAGCGATTTTATTGATGATGAGTCACGAGACGATTTCGCGGCACTTCTGGCAATGTTGACTGCGGCGGGGCAGCCTTATGTGGTTAATGAGCGGTTAGTCCGTGGACTCGACTATTACAATAAAACAGTGTTCGAATGGACCACCGATGCCTTGGGTGCACAGGGTACGGTTTGTGGCGGAGGCCGGTATGATGGCTTGGTGGCACAGTTTGGTGGTCGCGACACACCGGCCGCAGGTTTTGCGATCGGGCTTGAGCGCTTGGTGCTGCTGATTAAAGGTCTAGACACCTACGCTGCGCCTCAGGCCGATATCTACGTTGTGACCGCAGATACCCAGTCTCAACTTCACGCGCTGCCTCGAGTTGA
>QXYP01000098.1 GCA_009886815.1 Halieaceae bacterium | reverse complement strand
GCAGTAGGTCAATGCCCGGTTGCGCTGAGCCCCAAAGCCGGGCCAATCCGTGCAGTGCACCTCCGTACTATATCGTTTGGCAATCTCCACGGTATTGTCCGAGCTGCCGCTGTCTAAAATCACCAGTTGGTCTACCCACCCAGCCAAACCTTCTAGGCAGCGGTCCAGTCGATCACCTTCGTTGCACACAATGAGAAAGCAGGAGAGCTTATGTTTACGCATGAATCACTCAACTCTTAGAAGCCTTAGGCGCCCAGCAAGAGTTTATAACTCGGGCTGGTCTAACGCGTTAGCGGTTCTACCGGGCAAACCCGGGTCCGCGCTCGCTACTATCCCTTGGGACCCCCCACCCTGCAAGGGTAAAAACCCCAAAGACCTTCATGCAATTTGTCTTCCCCCTCGCAGTCGCCACAAATGTAGATCTAAACTTCAACACCCAGGCGGCCCCTGAGCTGGCATCGCTACTACAGCCAACCCACGGCGCCAGTTGCCACCTTTTTGCTTTTGTTCATAAGACGGGGCGACTCGGGAAACGGTTGCGTATACTGAACGCTCACTGTGTTTTTATGTGACACTAAAATGCGCCGACTGTACGGTCTGTTAACGCTGTTTTTATTGCCTGTAGTTTGGGTCGCGTTCCTGTGGCTATCGATTAAGCAGCCGGGGTATCGCCAGCATTTCTCCCGAAGGTTAGGGTATAACCTGCCCCCCTTTGAGTCCGACAAAAAACAGCGGTTGTGGATCCATGCTGTCAGTGTGGGCGAGACGCTCGCAATAGCACCGTTAGTAGAAATGCTCCTTGCAAAGCGCCCAGATATAGACCTGTTAATCACCTCCACCACGCCGACCGGCGCAGAGCAAGTACAACGCCTTTTTGGTCATCGGGTGCGTACTACCTGGTTTCCATTTGACAGTCGCACTGCCATCACTCGATCACTCGATCACTGGCAACCCAGTGCCCTAATACTCGTAGAGACCGAATTATGGCCTGAGCTTATTCATCAATGCCGCTCACGGGACATTAAAACGCTGCTGCTGAATGCACGATTATCAGCCCGCTCCATGGGGCGGTATGGCCGGCTAGGACGTTTGGTCAAAGATGCTGTCAGTTCCCTTGATCATATTGCCTGCCAGCACGCCTCCGATGCTCAACATTTTGAGGCACTCGGTGCATCAACAGATCGATTATCGGTGGTGGGTTCACTAAAGTTTGACATGCCAAAATCGACCCTGGAACAACAGCGAGATGCCCTCGCCCTAGACCTCGGCACCCGTTTTTCTGGCCGCCCCATTTTTCTAGCGGCCAGCACGCACACCGGAGAAGATGCCTTAGTCATCAGTGCGTTTCTCAAAGTCCGCGAAGAACACCCCGGCTGCCTGCTTTGGCTCGCACCCCGGCATCCACAGCGCACTGATGCCATTTTGACGCTGATAGCAGAGGCTCAACTCACGGCGATTAGGCGATCCTCTGGGCAACGCGTGGACGACGCCACCGAGGTTTTAGTGATCGATACTCTTGGGGAACTACCGGGCTTTATGGGGCTTGCATCGTCGGTATTCATGGGAGGCAGTCTGGTTCCGCACGGTGGACACAATCCCCTGGAAGCCCTCGTCTTTGGAAAACCCGTGATTTCCGGCCAATTCGTCACCAATTTTTCTGACCTCTATCAAACACTAGAAGCTGACAATTTAGTCGCCTTGGTGAGTAACAAAGATGATCTGGCAGAGGCACTGTGCTTGTCGTTAACAGTGGCGCATCGCGAACGCTATGCCCTCGAAGGGCCACGCTTTGTCGATCAACACCGCGGTGCCCTCGATACCCAATACGACCTTGTCGACAGGGCACTCAGCCCCTAACGCACATCGCGAGACGGCTCTTATTATTCGCCTCTGAAGTGAGGGGTTCGCTTTTCGAGAAAAGCCGCAACCGCCTCACGGTGATCTCGTGACTGGTGCGCCCCACCCTGATTACTAGCCGCCGTATTAAGCGCCTCAACCAGTGTTTGGTCGCAGGCCTGACGTAGCATTCTTCGGGCTAGCTTCACCGCGCCCGGCGGATTAACGGCAATCCGTTGCGCGAGGGCGTAACAAGTGGGTAAAAGTTCTTCGGGTGCGACAACACGTGACACCAGCCCCCAGGCCAAGGCAGTTTCAGCGTCAATTTTGTCACCCGTTAGCGCCATTTCAGCGGCGCGAGAAAAACCCACGATGCGAGGTAACAGCCAAGCGCCACCATCACCGGGAATCAGCCCCAGCTTCACAAAACTCTCGGCAAAGGCTGCCGATGTAGAAGCAACACGGAGATCGCACATGCACGCCAAGTCGCAGCCCGCTCCAATGGCAGCGCCGTTCACAGCCGCGATCACAGGCACGCCCAATGCCTCAATAGCAAGGGGGATACGCTGAATACCGTGACGATAATTGTCGGCCGTGATCTCTGGGGTATCACCAATTAAGCTGTCGGGTCCGGCTTGCATTTGCCTGAGGTCACCCCCAGAACAAAAAGCTTTCCCGGCCCCCGTTAAAATAATGACGCGTACCGAGGAATCGGCGTCCGCCGCCTCAAGGGCATTAACTAGGGCGTCGACCATCGCTAAATCAGTAATGGGATTGCGTCGGTCGGGGCGATTCAAGGTCAGCGTCAAGATTGCGCCGTCCTGTTCAGTCAGGATATCCATCGCAGTGTTTACTCTCAGTGTCATCGTTTGGCTTCGCAGTTTATCCCAGTAGAAAGCCACCCAAGCACTATTGCTTCAAACAATAACCCAAGCCACCGATAGCGTAGTAAAAGCCGGGAACGGTTTATCCCCAGCGTCGCTCAAAGCCATAACGTGGTGAACACCCTTAGGCGCGGTGCGGCCCGATAAATTCAGCCGCATACCAATTGAGCATTTGAATTTTTTTCTCAAGGGAATGATCGGGCTCCAATTCGTAAACATTTCTAAAGGCGATCACAACATCGGTCACCCCCAGCGCTTCTAACTCAGCAATGCCTTCGGGTGTAAATGCGTTTTGCCCGGTAGTAAAAATCTTGAAGGGCTGATCAGCCGTTCCATACTCCTCCCGCCATTGATTCCTGTCTCTTATACAC
>QXYP01000097.1:2625-3080 GCA_009886815.1 Halieaceae bacterium | reverse complement strand
CCTTTGCCCAAAAATAAGCAAGGCAGGCATACCCAGAAAACATGAGGTAGTCGACTGAAGCCGCCCCTGCCTCGTCGGCATTTTCCATCGCTTTAGTGCCTATATGTAGCGTTAACTCACCCCATTTTTTATTGAGGCTCTGTAACGGCTCGACAAACTCCTTGAGCTCTGCAACCTCTGCATTATCTTTGCAGAAGTGATGGATTTCGCGAGTGAAGTTTTGCAACAGTGCACCGCCAGATCCCAAGACTTTTCGCCCAATAAAATCGAGTGCTTGAATACCTGTGGTTCCCTCATAGAGCATGCCAATACGCGCATCTCTGACATTTTGCTCTACGCCCCACTCTTTGATGTAGCCGTGACCACCAAAACATTGCAAAGCGAGATTTGCCGATTCAAAGCCCGTTTCGGTAAGAAATGCTTTGGCGATGGGTGTCATAAAAGACAGCATATCT
>QXYP01000097.1:0-2615 GCA_009886815.1 Halieaceae bacterium | reverse complement strand
CGCTGCTTTTCTTTCAGCTTCGTCAGCGCCTCGTTCGATGACATCTACCAGCTTACCGGTGTATGCGACCATCATACGCCCGCCCTCCGAGAGTGCCTTCTGAGTGAGAAGCATGCGCCTGACATCGGGGTGCACGATAATGGGGTCAGCCGGACCGTCGGGATTTTTAGGGCCAGTAACCGAACGCATCTGTAAGCGGTCTTTGGCATAGGCCAATGACTTCTGATAACCCAACTCCATGTGGGCGATACCTTGCAACGCGGTTCCAATTCTTGCGGTATTCATAAATGTAAACATGGCCTGAAGGCCTTGGTTGGGCTCCCCCAGCAAATACCCCTTCGCCCCATCAAAGTTCATGACACAAGTGGCATTACCGTGAATGCCCATCTTGTGCTCGATAGACCCACACCGAACAGTGTTGCGCTCACCCATAGAACCATCGTCGTTAACATTGAACTTTGGAATGATAAACAGTGAAATACCTTTGACGCCCATGGGGGCATCCGGGAGCCTCGCAAGTACGATATGAACAATATTTTCGGTGAGATCGTGTTCCCCCGAGGAGATAAAAATCTTTGTCCCTGTAATCTGGTAGCTTCCGTCCGCAGTGGGCTCAGCCTTGGTTCGCAACAGCCCCAAATCGGTACCACAATGCGCCTCGGTTAAACACATAGTGCCTGTCCAGGTGCCTTCTACTAACGGGGTAAGGAAGCGCTGTTTTTGGCTGTCAGTACCATGCAGCTCAATGGTGTTAACCGCACCATGAGACAACCCCGGGTACATTCCCCACGACCAATTAGCGGTTCCCCGCATTTCACCCAACATAATGGATAGGGACTCAGGAAGCCCCTTTCCGCCGTATGCAGGCTCGTTTGCCAGCGCCGGCCAGCCAGCCTCGACGTACTGTCGATAAGCCTCTTTAAACCCACTTGGGGTCGCAACTTCTCCGTCACTCCAGGTACAACCCTCCTGGTCGCCAACAGCATTGAGTGGCGACAAAATATTGCTGCAAAACTTATCAAACTCATTAAGGATCGTTGTAACGAGCTCGGCGTTTACCTCGCCATATCCGGGCAGCGACTGATAGTGTGCCTCGTAGTCGAACAGCTCAAATAAATTGAAGTGCAGATCTCTTAAGGGCGCTTTGTAATCACTCATTACCTAATACCTAACTTTTAAAATCGGTTTTTGACGAATCTGTACTGTAACGCTAGTGCCATTTTTTAAATGCGTTACTTCGCTTCTAAACATCAGTGCTGTTGGGCCCATGTTGCCTCGCAATTTGTCATGCTCGAGCAATAGCAAAACAGGCGAAAGCCATGACGCTGAGGCTAAAGGTACTCAGCTACGCCACATTAGACACGCAGTATACTTTCCCCTAATCCTAAAAAAAATGAAGGGCAAGACATTATTATCAGCGTACAACGGTGCCGGCATTACAAGGAATCATTAGCGGCCAAAACTACCGTGACGCATTCATGGATACCGGACACCGGACACCGGACACCAAAATTGCTTTCTAAAATAGACATAACAAACTGCTCAGATGCACTTCTTACACCCACGTTTACCCGTTCAAGCTAAAAAAAACGTAACGCACAGACTAACGCTGAAACACGCACTCACGTCCAAACTTGATATCGCCCTAAGTATTACATCGCGTTGCCGAAAGAACCCTACTCTTATCGGAGTTCGTAGAGGTGCTCTGCAGTGTCTGGAATATCCCCGTACTTAGCCTCCAGCTGTTTAGCAAACGCTTGTTCAATAGCATGCCCCAGCTGACCCACACCATCTAGGCCTTTTATTACAGCTACCCCAGCACTAGAGTTACTAAACACTTAACGAACCCAACTTTGATCCAGAGCAAGAAGCCTCCTATACCGAAGTGAATGGTTAGGCTAGCGATTACAGGCGGTCACTCTACACCTAGCATCTCTAACGTATTGACATAAAGAATGTTTAAATAGAATCTAAGGCAATCTGCGCCGCAGCTGCGTTAACCCGTGCAATGCTCGAATAAAAACCGCTGAGTCAGTGAGAGGACCAGGCTTATGAAAAAGTTAGGCGTCGTTGTTATCAGCCTGCTGATACTTTTACTTGCAGGCCGAGGGCTACTAAATTTGCCTGCCGTGCAAGACATTCTGCTTAAACGTGGCACCGCTGTCATAGCCCAGCAAGCTGCCCTGCCTCTTGAGGAATCAGAGAACCTCAGAGTCTATGTTTGCGGCAGCGCTTCACCCCTAGGAATGGGACAGGCCCAGGCTTGCATCGCCGTCGTAACACCCGAGCATTTTTACCTGATCGATTCGGGGGTGGGTTCGACAGACAACGTTAATCTTTTAAGACTGCCTACAGCACGGCTAGACGGTTTATTGTTAACCCATTTCCACTCTGATCACATTGCCGAAATTTATGAAGTCAATCTGGGGTCATGGGTGAACGGTAGACCGGCTCCACTCACCGTATTTGGCCCGCGCGGCGTCGATGAAGTTGTCGAAGGTATCAATGCGAGCTACCGGCAGGATCGAATTTATCGGGTGGGACATCATGGCGAGGCACTACTGCCGCCTGCGCTGGGTGTGTTGGATCACAAGACCATTGAACCAGGCGTCATT
>QXYP01000096.1:2207-5880 GCA_009886815.1 Halieaceae bacterium | reverse complement strand
GGCAACATTATGAAGGTCGCTATGGTGAGCGATCGTGATCTGGATCAGATGGAAGCCTTGGCGCGACGGTATTTTGCTGAGGTACCCAATAAGTCAATCGCAGAGCCCGCCGTAACAGCAGAGATTGATATGGCTACCGCTGCGGGCAAGCTGGTTCACTACGTGCCGCTTGAAGATCAGCGCTTGCTGCAGTTGGACTTCCTGATCAATGCTAATCAGGACCAGTTTCGGGTTAAGCCAAATGAGTATCTCGCGTATGTATTGGGATCTGAGATGCCCAATACCCCGGCCGCAAGATTGAAAGAATTGGGCTGGGCAAGCTCGCTTAACGTGATGGCATCGCCCAATGGCCTAGGTAACTATGGCACCTTCAGCATTCAAGTCGACCTTACCGAGGCAGGCATGGAGCAGCGGCCTGTGATTGTCGATATGTTGTTAGGCTACATTGAATTGCTGCGCACTGAGGGCCTAGATGACAGGTTCGCTAGCGAGTTTGCCACGTCCTTAGACAACCGTTTTAGGTTTTTGGAAAAGACCAATGACTTTGCCTATGTTTCGCAATTAGCTGCAGCTATGCAAAATTATCCGACCCTGCACGCTATCGACGCACCCTATCGCTTTGAAGGTTTTGATGCAGAAGCCGTTTCCAGCGTCTTAAGTCAGCTGGTTCCCGAGCGCCTCAATGTCTGGTACGTCGCAAAGGATGAGCCCGCGACTGAAGACATGCATTTTTACGCCGGTAAATTCAGTGTCGAACCCTTGGTGTTGTCCAGTTCAACGGAACAATTAGCCTTGGCATCAACCAATGGCCTAGCGATTCCCGCACTCAATACGCTGCTGCCTGAATCTTTTGCCGTAGGTCACGCCGATGGTGAACCCGTTAAGGTGATCGATACTGCCGAGGCGGAATTTTGGTTGCAGGGAAGCGCCACATTTCCAGAGCAGCCCAAAGGTTTTACGCAGTTGCAGCTCAACACCAGTGAGCAAACTAACAGTGCTGAGGCTAGCGTGTTATCTGCATTGTGGGCTGATCTTTATGGACAGCAACAGACAACATTGCTCACTGAGGCGTCAATTGCCGGGATGAACGCCTCGATAGCGCCGGGCTTTGGTGTTCAGATGTCTTTTTCAGGATTCACAGACAAGCAGCCCGAGTTAATAAAACGATCGCTAGAGGCGCTACGCATTGAGCCCTCGGAAAAGGAGTTTGGCCAGGCTGTCGACCGCTATACCCGGGGCCTTGAAAACTCACGGTTCGGCTTCCCTGTCCGGCAATTATTTCCAGCGTTGCGCCGCTTAACCCAAACCGGTGCATTCGATCAGGCAGATCTGCTAGAGGCGGCAAATGCGGCAACTTTGGATAAGCTCAGTGCTCACATTAAGCAGCAGCTCGGTAGCGCTTATGTGCGGGGTTATCGCTTTGGTAATTACGGCGAAGAAGACGTTGCCGCGCTGGCCGAGCTTGTTGCGCAGGTGTTACCCAATCGGGCAGAAGGTACCTATACGCGCAGCGATATCTATGCGCCCCAGCCCGGCAGCACGCTGATATACCAAGACAGTCTGCCAGTAGAAGATTTGGGCATGTTGTATCTGTTTGCCGCCCCCCAAGCCAACATTGAAAATGTTGCCAAAGGTCAACTGTTGGCGGCACATTTATCCAATAGGGCGTTTAATCAATTGCGCACAGAAGAGCAGCTGGGCTACGCCGCCGGTGGCTTTGCCACTCAGTTAGGTGATCACCCAATGGTGGGGTTCTATATTCAGACACCGGTAAAGGCGCCCGTTGCAATGCTCGAACGCTTTGATCGTTATCGAGTTGAATTCGCGTCAGACCTAGAGGCGTTAGATTCTGCTGAATTTGACCGTATAAAGGCCGGCGTACTGACCGACCTAACACAGCCCCCCAAGAATCTTGCGGAGGAGGCCGGTCCGTTTTTGATGGATTGGAACCGAGAGCGCTACAACTTTGACACCCGAACTCGCCTCATTGCCGCAGTCGAACAAGTCACCCTTAAAGCTGTGCAGGACTACTATGCCGAGACCGTGATGGTGGAGGCTCCCTCGCGAGTTTTGGTGCAGCTAAAAGGGTCTGCATTTGCCGATGAGCCCTTCGCCACGATTGAGGGCGCCACGGTCGTCGAAAATGTATCACTGTTTCATGAGGCTATGCCCTTGCAGGCTCGCTGATTCTTCCGGGTAGCCGTCTCAACTTATGGGGCGGCTCCGGCTGTTCTTCTCCGTTATCTCATAAAATTGTCATTTCGCCGCATAAAATATAGTTCTAATTTAGAACTATATAGAAAAAATGTGGTTTTAGTGTACGTTGATCTTGCTGCGGCCAGCTTTTTATAGTTCTTTTATAGAACTTAATTGGATTTTCTGGTTTTCGCAGTGTTTGCTGGGTGCAGGGCACTACGCGCCTTTTGATGTCGGATTACACGGATCGGAGAAAGACAGTGATTGAGCAACCCATCCTAGACGCACAGGAACAACAAGAATGGCTAGATGCCCTCGATTCGGTGGTCCGAGAGGGTGGGGTTGCCGCTGGTGAGGCGTTAATTAATGCTTTGTCCCAGCACGCTGAAAATACCGGTGTGCCGTTACCCAGAGCCATTACTACGCCCTTTCGCAATACCATTGCGCCGGTTAGTGAGCGACACATGCCCGGCGACTTGTTTATGGAGCGGCGGATACGCTCCTTGATTCGCTGGAATGCTATGGCGATGGTTATGCGTGCCAACGACAACGATGAGGGGCTGGGGGGGCACATCTCAAGCTTTTCATCGAGTGCAACGTTGTATGACGTGGGTATGAACTACTTTTTTCGGGGTACTGAAAATGGCCACCCCGGTGACCTTGTTTTTTACCAGGGTCACAGCGCGCCGGGTATGTATGCTCGGTCTTTCCTCGAAGGGCACCTCACTGAAACGCAGTTAGAGAATTTTCGACGGGAGGTTGACGGGCAGGGGTTGAGCTCCTATCCCCACCCTTGGTTAATGCCGAACTATTGGCAGTTTCCTACGGTTTCGATGGGTTTGGGCCCTATTCAGGCTATTTATCAGGCTCACGTAATGAAATATCAGCAAAATCGTGGCCTGGTGGATCATCGCGACCGGAAAATTTGGTGTTTCTTGGGTGATGGCGAGTGTGATGAGCCCGAATCTCTAGGCGCCATTGCGCTGGCAGGTCGAGAAAAGCTGGGCAACCTCCACTTTGTTATTAACTGCAACCTACAGCGGCTAGACGGCCCGGTGCGAGGTAATGGCAAAATTATTCAGGAGCTTGAGGGCGTTTTCAGAGGCGCAGGTTGGAATGTGATCAAGGTAATCTGGGGCCGGAAATGGGATCCTCTGTTAGAGCGTGACAGTTCAGGTTTACTGCAGCGGCGTATGGATGAGGTGTGCGATGGCGAATTGCAAAACTTTAAATACAACGGCGGTGCATACACTCGAGAACATTTCTTTGGGAAGTACCCCGAAACCTTAGAGCTGGTAAAAGACTTGAGCGATGACGAGATTATGCGTCTCAATCGCGGTGGTCACGACCCGTATAAGGTGTATGCAGCTTACGCGGCGGCCTGCGAGGAAACCACCCGACCAACGGTGATATTGGCCATGACCGTCAAGGGTTACGGTACCAGCGAAGCGGGTGAAGCCAGTAATGAAACCCACTC
>QXYP01000096.1:0-2197 GCA_009886815.1 Halieaceae bacterium | reverse complement strand
GTTAAAGAAGTTAGACCTTGCCAGTTTGAAGGCCTTCCGCGACCGTTTTGGGATTCCTGTTAGCGACCGGGAACTCAAAGATGTGCCTTTTTATCGACCCCCGGCCGACAGCCCGGAAATGCGCTACATGAAGGAGCGGCGCGGAGAACTTGGGGGGCATATTCCCGCCCGCCGGGCACAGTCGCAATCGCTACCGGCACCGGCTAAAAGTGCGTTTGCCAGCCAGTTAAAATCGAGTGGCAAGCGGGAAATTTCGACAACCATGGCCTTTGTCCGCATTCTTTCTTCACTGCTTAAGGACAAGGTGCTTGGTGAGCGCGTAGTGCCTATCGTTCCCGATGAAGCCCGAACGTTTGGTATGGAAGGTATGTTTCGTCAGCTGGGTATCTACTCATCGGTCGGTCAGCAATACACCCCCCACGATGCCGGCGGTATTTTGTATTACAAGGAAGATGTTTCGGGGCAGATTCTGGAAGAGGGCATCAATGAAGCGGGTGCTTTTTCGGCTTGGTTGGCCGCCGCTACTTCTTACAGTGTGTCCGACTATCCGATGGTGCCTTTCTATATATTTTATTCGATGTTTGGCTTTCAGCGCATTGGCGACTTGGCATGGGCAGCGGGTGATAGCCAGGCTCGAGGGTTTCTCATTGGTGGTACCTCCGGGCGCACCACACTCAATGGCGAAGGGTTGCAGCACCAAGATGGGCACAGTCACCTTATGGCCGCTACGGTTCCGAATTGCGTGAGCTACGACCCGACTTATGGCTATGAGCTGGCCGTTATCATTCAAGACGGTATGCGTCGCATGTATGAGGAGGGTGAAAACGTCTTCTATTACATCACCACCATGAATGAAAACTACCACCATCCCGATATGCCAGAGGGTGTTGAAGACGGCATCGTGAAAGGTGCCTATGCGTTAAAGACAACGCCGGCAACAGATGGACCGCGGGTTCAGTTGATGGGGGCCGGCACGATATTACGAGAGGTTGAGGCTGCGGCAGAGCTGCTACACCAAAACTATGGCATTGCAGCCGACGTCTGGAGTCTTACCAGCATTAATGAGCTTGCTCGAGATGGCGCCGATGCGGTGCGATGGAATCGCTTGCATCCCATCGATGAACCCCATACGCCTTACATAACCCAACTGCTTGCCAATCGGGAAGGGCCCACGGTTATCGCCACCGACTACATCAAAGCTTATGCCGAGCAGTTAAGAGAGTTCATTCCTGGTGCTTGCACCGTGCTGGGTACTGATGGCTTTGGCCGCAGTGATACGCGTAAAAATCTGCGTCAACATTTTGAAGTGAGCCGTCATTTTATTGTAATTGCTGCCCTAAAAGCCCTGGTCGATGAGGGCTCCTTAAAAGCCTCAGTCGTTGCTGAAGCTCTTAACACATTGGGTATCAACGTCGAAAAAACCAATCCGCGCAACGCCTGATAACTGAGGAATCGAGTTATGTCTATTACCGTAATTGTTCCCGATATCGGGGGTGCCGAGGGTGCTGAGGTTGTCGAAATATTCGTTGCTGTAGGCGACGTGATTGAAGTTGAGCAAAGTCTTATTGTGGTTGAGTCCGACAAGGCCTCAATGGAAATACCGGCGACCGTTGCAGGCAAAGTCACCGAACTTAAGGTTGCTCTGGGAGATGCCCTCTCGGAGGGTGATGCGGTCTTGGTAGTAGAGGCTGATGCCGCTGCCGAAGCACCCGCTCAAGATGACGCAGAATCGGCTGAGACACCCGTAGAGCTGGCAGTGGCGACCGAAGCTGACAACAGCGCAGTCTCGGAGGGGGGTGATGCCCCTCAAGACGCCCCTTCAAGCGCGCCTGAAGCGGGGTTGAACGTTGTTTCTGAAACAGTCGACTCCCGTATTGACCCAACGCCATCGCCAGAAAAAGCAAGCAACAATCTCGCAGCTTCCCAGCCCGCACCTTCAAACAATGCATCGCAGACTAAATCCGAGGCCGATGTTTATGCCGGCCCAGCGGTGCGAAAGCTGGCGCGAGAGTTTGGAATTGACCTCTTGAGCGTTGTCGGTTCGGGTCGTCGCGGACGGGTTCTTAAAGAAGATTTGCAGGCCTTTACGCGAAAGAATTTGCAAAGCCGGGCAGAGGCCCCTGCCGGTACAGGTGTTCCCGCGGTGCCTGAGGTCGACTTCAGCAAGTTTGGTGAGGTCATTACCGAAGAGAGGTCT
>QXYP01000095.1 GCA_009886815.1 Halieaceae bacterium | reverse complement strand
GTTTTCAACGCGAGTGAAGAGCCTGTCCCCCACATCATAGCCGAGGATGAAAGCCGCCTCATCGGCCGCTGCGCCCTAGCCCAAAACCTTCAAGACACCTTGAAAGCCGCCCCCATGGTGGTTGTTGAGGCAACCCTAGAAGCCCGGGTCGAGCACTCTTTTGAAAACTACATTTTGGCCAATCTTGCAGATTTGCAAGCGCGCCTAGGTAACACCAAAACCGCCTTCGATCAGTTTTCCAGCGACCTATATGCCGCCCTTGATCGGATTAAAAAGCGCTTGGGAGGTGTCCGACATCATGAGATTACGCAACAACTCGACGACGCCATTGCCAGCCACCTCAGGGGAGACACCAGTGTGCATCGAGGCTGGATTACAGCATTACTACGCGACTACTACGACCCCATGTATAACTACCAATTAGAAAGTCGTAACGAGCGCATAATTTTTCGCGGCAATGAAGCAGAAGTCGCAGGCTTTTTATTGGCACAACAGGGAGAGGCTACGCCCGGGTAAGCACACTCAAAACCTCTAGGTGGGGAGTCTGAGGGAATAGATCGAGTGGCGTAACCCGCGTCAACCTAAAGCCCTGCTCCAAAAAATCTTTACAGTCACGGGCCCAGGTGGCTAAGTCACACGTCACATAAATCACCATCTCTAACTCAGTCAGCTGCTTAATAAAAGGCACGCGCACTTTGAGCCCCTCGCGAGGAGGGTCTAACACCAGTACCCGAATCCCCTGTCTTTCGCTGATCCAAGCTTCAACTGCCGGCAAAGAAAATAAATTCAACGCATGCGTCTGAACCCGATCTGGCACTAGCCTAGAGAGCTGCTGTAGCGCCGATTGATCACCCTCGACGGCCACCACGGTCGCAAAGTGCGCCGCGAGAACCTCGGTGAAATTTCCAGAACCGGCAAACAACTCCAGCACTGGAGCATCTGGCGGTATTGGAGCAATTGCCTGTGCCAGCCACTCGCGCATGACCACATTTTGCTGCGTATTGCCCTGACGAAACGGCAGGCGTTGATTCAGCGATGGTCCTTTCAGGGTGTCATCAAGATCTATCGTCTGCCACTCTTGTTTGCGCGCTCGCCAGGTGGGGTTGGGCAACGCTTTTCTTAAACTTGTCAAAGTCTCCCCGTTGCTAGCAGTGAGAATTGGACAGTCAGTGATATCCACGAGTGTTCGAGTCCCGGCTGCCACATAACCCAACTTTGAACCGTCGGTTTTTAACTGCGCCCGATTGCGATAGCCCAGCTCCTCCGGGGCAGCCAACAACCCGTCAAGGCGTGTTGAGCTGTCGCCTAAGCTTTCCAGAGTCGATTGAAGGCGCCGCAATTTCGCTGCACCCTGAGCTTCGTAAGGCATGAACATCCAGGGACAACCGCCACAGTGATTTGGGCTGTATCCGTGATGCCGACACGGTACCTCTCGACGCTGCGGGTCGGCCTTCTTGAGAGTAATAACTTGTCCCAAGCCAACCTTGCCCTGCCGACCCACCACTCGGATTTCGGCCACCTCATCAAGCCAAAGTCCCGGCACAAAAAATGTTCTACCGTCGGGATGACTCACAACACCTCGGCCATCGCTGGTCAAATCGCGCACCCGCCCTTCAAAAGCAGCCTCATGCTTAAAGCTCACATTGCCTTTTTTCGCTGCTCGCCGGTGTCTTGGCATAATCCCGCCATGTGCCTCAATGAATAAATTACGATACGTTAAGTCGGTTTATTATTCTCGCTTGTACTGGCGGAGTCATCGAAAAATACACCAACCACTGACAGGCAGCTTGAACCCATCGCTCACCCAAAGTGTGCAAGCACTGGAGGCGCTTGGTCTGTTGGTATGGCCCTGCCTGCCCCTTTTACGCAGCCCATAGCAGCCCATAAACGACCCGTTTATCTTATGTTTAATAAAAGCCCCGCCCAAGGTTGGAGCATGCACTTTACTGCCCCCCTTCTTTGCAGACCTCGAGAAGCATAATAAAGTACCTGTGCTCCTAAAAAACGCACGCTCTTCTCATTTATTTTCGAAACCCAGCATCAACGTTTGGTTCCCGAGAGACTTAGGGCTTATCATTGCCCCGTCCGCCCGTGGCACAGCTGGATAGCGCGGCCCCCTCCTAAGGGGCAGGTCAGAGGTTCGAATCCTCTCGGGCGGGCCATTTTTTATTCAAACAAGCAGTGCCAGAGCTCTATCGCTTTTTGGAGTTCTTCTTGCACTTTCCAAACGAGGGCCTGTGCGTTATCAAGTCAGGACCTCGCTTTTAATTCGGGCCCAGCGTAATGACATGAACCGGTATAGCCCCTGGTACTTCGCTATAAACGGCTAAAAGTCGCTCTTCTGAATGAATGTTGTGCCATTAAATGAGCGTCCTTGGGTGCTGGTCGCAACCCACAAAACGAAATTTTCCCCGCTGGCTCGTAGCACGGTACCTATTGACCAAAGAGACAAGAGCGATGGTGCAACTTCACACATTACCCGACTGGTCCCGTGCCCACGGCTCACCCCTGTTCAATGCACAACTGCGTCATCGACCCGAAGATTTTCAGGTCACCGAGGAACTTGGCTGGGAGCTGAGTGATGACGGTGAACATGATTACCTCTTTGTTGAAAAAATCGGAGCCAACACACAGTGGGTTGCCAAACAACTTGCCCAGTATGCCAACGTATCACTAGCAGACATTGGGTTTGCCGGGCTGAAAGATCGACATGCCATTACCCGGCAATGGTTCAGCGTACCGCGCTGGCATACCCCCGAATGGAGTACCTTCAGCCTAGAAGGCATTAAGATTTGTCGTATTGAGAGGCACCGCAGGAAGCTTCGACGGGGTGCCCACCGAGGCAACAAATTTGTGATTACACTGAGATGCTCACCGGGCCTAGATACTGAGTCCATTAGTCAGCGTATTCACCAATTGTCGACCCAGGGGGTACCCAACTACTTCGGGGAGCAACGTTTTGGCCGCAATGGTGGTAATTTGGGAATGGCAGAGGACTGGGCCCGCGGCAAGCGGCTACCAAGAGATAAGCGTAGCCTCGCCATTTCAACGATTCGCTCGTTTACTTTTAATACTGAGCTTTCGCTGCGCGTTGCTGAGACGACCTGGAACCAATTGCAACCCGGTGATAAAGCAAATTTAGAAGGCTCTGGCAGCGTTTTTGACTTGCCCAACATTGACAGCGGCCTCGTTGATCGCTGCCAGACAATGGACATACACCCAGCTGCGATCTTGGTAGGCGATGGGTCACAATTTCAGCCAAGCCATTGGCAAGTAGCCCTTGAAGCGGCGCGGGTACAGCAAGGCCACCGCAGCCTAAGGCTAAACGTGAAGAACCTCTCTTTTGAAATAATAAAGAACGATGTTGCACTAAGCTTTTCCCTAGCACGTGGTGCCTATGCAACTGCAGTCCTTCGTGAGCTTTGTTCCTGGTAGTGGTCACTTCAAGAGCAGCGCACTAAGTCAGCCAAACTGGTTAAAATCGTTGGCGCGGTGCTCCACTAATAGCAGCTGAACGTACTTTGACTACTATAGCTAAGACAACTGTCCACTTCTCACAATGTCTATCTGAGGGTAAAGCCGTGCAATCACTGCAACTGAATAATTTTGGACCCGACCATTTAACACTGGTCGACAGCGCAATGCCCGAGCCCTCAGAACACGAGGTTGTCGTCACGCTCGCAGCGGCTTCGTTAAACCCAAGAGACAGCCAAATCATTGCGGGGCATTTCACAACTGCCGTGGAATTTCCGCTGGTACCCCTATCGGATGGTGCCGGCACCGTTACCGCAGTCGGTACAAAAGTGACTCGATTTGAAGTGGGCGACAAGGTCACTACCCTGTTCTTTCCAAACTGGCATTCAGGTGAGGCTACCAATGGCGAACGAGGGGTATCGACGGGGTTAGAGGTCCCTGGAGCCGCACAAGAAGTCGGCGTGTTCCATGAAGACTCACTCGCCAATAGTGCTCCGCATCTCACTGCTGCCGAAGCGGCGTGCTATCCCTGCGCAGGCCTAACGGCGTGGTCTGCTCTTTTTGATAAATCATTTATTACAAAAGGGAACTGGGTACTGATTCAGGGAACGGGTGGTGTCGCAACTATGGGTATTCAGCTCGCAAAAGCGGCGGGAGCCAACGTCATTGTCATTTCCTCTAGCCATGAAAAGCTGGAAAAGGCAAAAGCACTAGGGGCAGATTATTTAATCAACTACATCGAGACCCCAGAGTGGGGGCAACGCGCGTTTGAAATATCAGGCCACGGAGTCGATGCAGTCCTGGAGATTGGTGGCACGGCCACCCTTGAGAATTCTTTGAATGCTATTCGTCATGGCGGACATATTAATATTATTGGCTACATGGCCGGGATCGATATGGGAATTACTGTATTTCCGCTGATCATAAAAAACGCCAACTTGCATGGCATTGGAACAGGCAACCGGGATAGTTACGAGAGCCTGATGCAGTTTGTGGGGAAGCACGGCCTCCGCCCCCCGATTTACCAACACTTTTCGTTAAGCGAAGTGAAGCAAGCATTGCACACACTCGATACTGGCAGCCCTTTTGGCAAGGTGGTAATTGACCTTTCGCAAACCTAAGGCCTTGGGCGCTCACTCACCCTTCAGGGGTTTACTAACACAAGCCCCATCAGCGGTTTAACGATGACACCCCAGTGATGGTGGCTCCATGAGCTTGCGCGATTCGGCCTCACAGCGATCAACATTTGCTCGCTGCTACCCTCCTTACACTCATTAATTAGTGCACAGGGGAAGATGACTGGGGACCCAACCTCATCAGTGATTACAGTAGAGCTCACAGCATGAGCACACACGTCATTAAAAACGAGAGGCTAGGCCAACAAAAAGTAAAAAACGAGTCGCCGTGTTTTCCTCTGCGTTAAGGCCTTCTGTAAGCGTAGCTATCAAACATTGCTTGAGTTAACAGTAGAAACACTCTGTCTTTGAGTAGCGTATAACTAATACGGTTTGGCGGCTTTGAAGTAGTTAGCTGGGGAAACACCGAACCATTTTTTGAATGCTTTACTGAACGCACTCTGATCCGTATACCCCAGCTCATGACTAATACGCCCGATCGGCGTGTTTCTGCGCAGCTGATTTACTGCGTGGTCCTTACGAGCGTCTGCTTGCAGCTCACGAAAACTTGTACCTTCAGCCTTAAGGTTTCGTTGCAGTGTTCTAACTTCTATGCCCAGATTTTCTGCAATGCATTGCTGTGTGATACTGCCGCCTAACAGAATTGACGTAAGCTCTGATTCGACCCGTAGCTTTAAGCTCATACTTCCATCCTGCACAAGCTGCTGCCTTAATAAAACCTCATGAGCTTGCGCCAGATCTTCGTTGGAATCCAACCTAAACCCCTGAAGATCCGATGACTTCCATCGCATCTTTGGTGCGGGTGCTGCCCAGATGATTTTTTCGCCGAAACGTTCGTACCACGCAGTGGGGTCGTCAGGTTGTTTCTGGGTAAGTTCCACTCCGGCATGGCCTGCATTTGACGGTAATAGATGTTGAGACATGGTCAGCAGGCTCGACATGAGCATGTCTTCTTGAAACGGCTTAATCTTCAAGAGCGTCTGATCTGCGGATGCCCACGTTGTCAGTACATGCTCATTACCATGCACCTTAACCTGGGCTCGC
>QXYP01000094.1 GCA_009886815.1 Halieaceae bacterium | reverse complement strand
CTATTGGACAGAGAAATCGGCTCTCGAAGGCCAATAAGCGACCCCGCGAAGCAACACAGATCTGAGCGGAGGCGCACTGCTAAGGTTTGCGGATCGCTCTGTATTTAAATGGATTGGCTTGGCCAGACCGCCATCGAATGCGGCTAAATTAGACGCACAGCGAAAGCGCCGCTACTCTTAGTTCTCAATAAGCCCATCAGGAGTCGCCCAATGAGTACGACGGTTATCATTCTTATCTCAACGATTGCGGTACTGCTCGTCTGGGGAATTGCGATCTACAACCAACTTGTCGCGCTGGCTAACCGCTATAAAAATGCCTTTGCACAAATTGAGGTGCAGCTCAAAAGGCGCTACGACTTAATCCCTAATTTAGTAGAAAGCGCCAAAGGTTATCTGAGTCATGAACGAGAAACCCTAGAAGCCGTTGTCGCTGCTCGTAATGATGCGGCTTCTGCGCTCAAGGCGATTAGTGACGGTGGCATTGATTCGGGATCGATTAAGCAGCTCTCGGGAGCAGAAGGTGCGCTGGGCGCGGCTATGGGCAAGCTAAACGTGGTGATGGAAGCCTACCCTGACCTCAAGGCCAGCCAAAACATGCAACAGCTATCAGAGGAGTTAACGTCCACTGAAAACCGTGTCGCCTTTGCAAGACAGGGGTTCAACGACGCCGTCATGAGTTACAACACTTATCGGCAAAGCTTTCCCAACGTCATCATTGGTAATTCTTTTGGGCACCGCGACGATGCCACCCTGCTTGAATTTGAGGACAGTGCGGCTATTCAGGATGCCCCAAGTATCAGCTTTTCCTAGGCGACGCTGAAGGGTGGATTTTTTTCGTGAACAGGACATTGCTCGACGAAATGCGCGACTGCTTACCGCACTTTTCGTCGTAGCGGTTTTCCTACTCTTAGCTGTGATCAATCTTTTCCTGGCCTTCGCACTAACTGCCACTGATGCGCTGGAAAGCGGCCATCCCACCACCTTCGGCTTTAGCCGTCTTGATCTTAGACTGACCCTACTCGTCAGCATCGCAATCATTGTGGTGATTGGCGCTGTTGTACTTTACAACTGGGTGCGGTTTTCTCAGGGCGGCCGCAGTGTGGCCGAGGCACTAGGTGCCAGGCCTGCAGCCTCAAACACCGAAAACCCCCAGGAGCGACGGGCACAAAATATCGTGCAGGAAATTGCTCTAGCCGCCAACATGCCAGTGCCGCCCCTCTATATTCTCGACGAAGAGCCCGGTATCAATGCCTTCGCTGCAGGTATTTCACCCGGAGATGCGGTTGTGGCTATCACTCAAGGTGCTATGGATCACCTAACTCGCGATGAACTGCAGGGCGTTATTGGTCATGAATTTAGCCATATCCTCAATGGCGATATGCGACTCAGCATCCGGCTCATGGCCATGTTACGCGGCATAACCTTTATCGGAGACTTAGGGGCCATTTTCTCGCGCAGCGCTATCAGCCATCGCTCACGCAGGCGCTCAAATAACAGCAATAACAACACCATGGGCCTCCTCCTGATCGGCTTAGTGCTATATCTCGTTGGGCTGTTGGGGGGGCTTATGGCAGGCCTTATTAAATCGGCAATTTCTCAGCAAAAAGAATATCTTGCCGATGCCTCCTCGGTGCAATTTACGCGAAACCCCCATGGTATTAGCGACGCACTGAAAGTTATTGGGGGTTACACGCCGGGTACTTTGGTTCATTCCGCCCGCGCCGAAGAAATGTCGCACCTCTTTTTCGGCCAGGTAAAACATAGACTGTGGCTCATGTTTGCCACGCACCCCCCACTAGAGGAGCGTATTCGCCGGGTTGACCCCCAATGGGACGGTGCCTTTATTACGCGTCCCACCAAGCACCTAGCTTCCAAATCAGAAGATGATACAAGTGCGGAAACGGGTATCGCGCAAGCGCAGCGCAGCTTGGCCGCGGCCCTGCCCCTGGCATTGGAAGCCACGGGGGTCACTGACACACCGACTTCATCGGAGGCCCCAGAGGCCCAATACCCCTATGCACTCGCGGCTGAAGTCATAGAAGACGCCCGGGAACCATTGGGTGCCATGAGCTTGCTACTGGCCTTACTGTGGCATGAGGCCAGCCCCAAAAACCAACGCGCTGCGGTTCGTGAAGCCAATATTAAAGGTCTGGAAACGCTGGTCGTTCATCGAGGTAGTGAACTGCAAAACTTAGAGCCTGAGTTACGTCTGCCTCTGATCGAGCTATGCCTTCCCACCTTGAAGACTCTCTCTGCGCCACAGTACAAGACCTTCAAGAGACTCTTAATTAACTTCGTAAAAGCCGATGGCAAGGTTGAGCTTTTCGAATGGTGCCTTTATCAGTTGGTCCGACATTATCTGGATCCACATTTCGTCAAACGCTCATCACGCCCCCAACATGCTGAACTAAAATCTGTCAGCGAATCGCTAGCGATCGCACTGGGCACCCTGGCGTTATTGGGCCATGGCGACACGGAAACATCGTTCCAATCTGGGGTGCGCGTCCTTGAACTACCCCTGACCTTGCCCAGAAATAATGCCCTAGGCGTACAGCAGTTTGGCAAAGCCATTGAACAGCTCGCCAACTGCTACCCGCTTCTAAAAGTGACCATACTCAAAGCGCTGACTCGGGTCGCAGAGCAAGACGGCCACATCTCACACCGGGAACTGACACTCATTAAAGCCATTGGCGCCGTCATGGACTGCCCCTTGCCCAACACCGCACTCCAAACTGCCATGCTATCCCGGTGACTTAACATCAAAACCATGCAGATCCTGGTAAATCGCTGGTAATTATTTAAAACCCGATTAATCTACAGTGGACGGCTGCCACGGATGGTGTCCGATCGACAACAGCGGCACATACCCAGTGGCCGTGCCAACCCTTCATGACCGCAAGGAAGCGTACTATGGAAACCAGAAGACACCCCCAGCCCTCTATCGAAGCCTCCAGACGCCATTTTTCCCGCAGCCAGCGGGTGATTCACGTCAGGGCCCCCAAGCCAGAGATTCATCAAGAGCAGGTTCAACGAATTACACAAAGGACAGCAGCCTCTTTTTCTCACACGACACTGCGCGTCCTTAGCCTGTTGATCGCGGGCGACCTCAGCCGTCTACGCTCTGACCACATTGCCGATGAATTAGGCATTAGCCCTACGACACTTCGACGCAGACTACGCGTCGACAACATTAGTTATCAGGAGCTGCTTGATCAGGTGCGTCAGTATCACTGTGAGTGTCAACTTGAGGATCGCTGGGTTCCGGGCAAGACACTCGCCTGGAAGCTAGGTTATGCCGAAGTTAATAGCTTCTACCGGGCCTTCAAACGTTGGACCGGCTCGAGTTATAGCGACATGAAGCTTCAGTTTATTTAAAGCTGAATCTCACAACTTACCGGAGTTGTCGTAGGCCCAGTAGCCAACCCACTCGTGTATTGCACGGGTAGAGCGCGCAAGGCGTGAGTAGGTCGGTACCCAGCCGGGTCTGTAAGCATCGGCGAACTGCGGAATTTGGTGATCCGTTGCCGCCGCAGTGACCTGCAGCCCTTGCTTTTCAAACAATGCCAAAGAGCGCCGCATGTGTGCACCACTGGTCACCAATAAAATATGTTTTAACCCGGCGTTTTTAAGCATTTCGCCCGCCATAACCGCATTGTCATAGGTGGTGAGGCTTTGGCTCTCTAAAAGCAGTTGCTTGCGGGGTATTTGCAACGCCTGCAGCTGTTGTGCCAACAGCTCAGCTTCAGGAGGCAGGGTTGTCGGTGCACCGCCCGAAATAAGAATAATGGGCGCCTTACCCGCAAAATACAGTTCCGCCGCAAACATAACGCGATCGGCCGCATCGTTGAGGTCGGCACCGCGACCAAAGCGCGCCGGACCGTTACTCGCTCCCCCCAATAAAACAATAGCATCGGCGGCAGGCAACTCCTCGGGAGAAAATGCGGGGTGGCGACCCTCTAGCGGTTGCATTAGAGCCTCAGAGCCAAATTCAGTCGCCGGAAAATAAATCACCAAAAAGGCGAGCAGGGTCATAAGCCAGCTCAAGCCTCTGCGCCCGATCGCCCCTGAGATTACGGCGACCAGCAACAGCAGTAGCCCCAGGGACAGGGGGTACACCAACAGCGACAGAAGCTTTGTGGCTAACAACATGGTCTAGCTAAAAGGGCTTCGTAACACAATGGTTTCCTCACGATCGGGACCGGTGGAAATAATATCGATGGGCGCACCCACCAGAACTTCAAGACGAGCAATATAATCTCGAGCCGCAGCCGGCAGTGCGTCAACAGTTTGTGCACCGACTGTAGACTCCTCCCAACCGCTTATTGTTTCATAAACCGGTGTCAGCGCTTCGTAGTCAACAGCATCAATAGGGTTCGCAACGGCGTTCCCTTCCTTGTCTTCGTAGGCCACACACACCTTGATCTCATCCAAACCGTCCAGAACATCGAGCTTCGTCAGGCACAAACCTGAGATCGAATTAATATTGACGGCCGTGCGCAAGGCCACAGCATCGAACCATCCGCAGCGCCGTGGTCGTCCCGTAGTCGCACCAAACTCATGCCCACGTTCAGCCAAACGCTCACCTACAGCATCAAACAATTCGGTGGGAAAAGGCCCAGAACCCACTCGAGTGGTATAGGCCTTGGTAATACCCAAAACGTAATCCAAATATAAAGGTCCAAAGCCCGACCCTGTGGCCGTTCCGCCTGCGGTTGTATTGGAGCTGGTCACAAAAGGATACGTGCCATGGTCAATATCCAGCAGAGAGCCTTGAGCACCTTCAAAAAGAATGCGCTTATTTGAGCGGCGAAAATCATGAAGCATTGAAGTGACATCTCCCATCATGGGAAGTAACTGCTCACCCTCGGTCATGGCCTGATCGAATACGTCGTTCAGCTCAAGGGGCTGGGCACCGTAGTAGTGAACTAACGCGTGATTGTGGTAATCCAGCACTTCAGTTAGCGTCTCTTTGAAACGCTCAGGATTTCTTAAATCACCTAAACGAAGCCCGCGTCGTGCGACTTTATCCTCATAGGCAGGGCCTATGCCCCGACCCGTCGTACCAATTTTATTAATGCCCCGACGCTGCTCTCGAGCTTTGTCGAGGGCGACATGGTAGGCCAGTATTAAGGGGCAGGCTGCGGAGATCACCAACCGCTCTCTCACCGGGACACCTGTTTCCTCCAGCTCGCCCATCTCTTTAAGCAGTGCTGCGGGAGACAGAACCACGCCATTACCAATTAGGCACTGTACGCCGTCTCTCAAAATACCCGATGGAATCACATGTAGAACGGTCTTTACGCCGTTAATAACCAGCGTGTGTCCCGCGTTGTGGCCACCCTGAAAGCGAACGACCGCAGAAGCCTGCTCTGTGAGCAAATCCACGATCTTGCCCTTGCCCTCGTCACCCCATTGAGTGCCCAGGACCACCACATTTTTACTCATTAATTCTCTCCTGGGTTTAGGGGCCGAATGACCCAGCCGTCATCCCCCTTCACCAGCAATTCACTACAACGGGGATCGTGCGTTCCACCAAGAGCTGTTACCACTGACCGGCCGGTAGCGCGCAACTCACGGACGGCGTTTAGTAGGTCGGCATCCTTCAAATCTGGAGCAGACACCCATGAACCTGCCACAACAGCCGGCCTGGCCGCTGCCATGAGTGCCTTAAGATCAAAGGCAAAACCGGTCGCTGGACGACTACGGCCAAAGACTGCGCCCACATTATCGTAGCGCCCTCCGGTGGCTACCGCCGCTCCCACACCTTCCAAATACGCCGCAAATACCAAACCCGTGTGATATTGAAACCCGCGTAACTCGGCGAGATCAACGTACACCGATACTGAGGGGTGCACTGCCTTTACGGCTTGTATCACCTGCTCAACTTCATTTAGCGCTGCGAGAGCCGCAGGCACATGCGCCAGACAAGATCTGGCCTGCTCGAGCACATCGGCGCCACCGTGAAGATTAACGAGCGATCTTAGTGTCGACATGACCTCGGCATTGCTGCTTGTTGTCGCCTCTTCCAAGTCGGGTAAAGATTTGCGCTGCAGTGCGTCAAAAATGGTAGCTGCCGCATCACCTTCGATGCCCGAGTGTCTAAGCACTGCCTGATAAACACCCACGTGCCCCACATCTAACGTTATTGGCCCGTGCCGTTCTTCGGTATCGGCGCGGGTCATTAGTGCCAGCATCAGATCGATAACTTCAAGGTCAGCGCTAATCTCTGCGCAACCGTAAAGTTCAGCGCCCAGCTGTATGGGCGAGCGCCCGACAGACGTAGACTGCGATGCGCTGTGAAGTGTCGACCCCGTGTAGCAAAGTCGTGTGACGCCAGTCTCACCCAGTGAGTGGGCATCAATTCTTGCTACCTGAGGCGTCATATCGGCACGCACGCCGAGCATCCTGCCGCTGTTGCGGTCTGAAAATTTGCAGGTGAGCACGTCGAGGTCTGCGCCCAAACCCACTAACAGGGAGTCAGTAAATTCAACTAAGGGGGGTATGACGTAGCGATAACCCCAGCGGGCACAATCATCTAGCAAGGCTCTACGAAGAGCCTCAACAGAGGCTGCCCTCTCGGGCAGCAATTCATCAATACCGTCGGGTAGTAACCAACGCTCGTTGGACGACATAACTAGACTTACTTGCCAGACTTACTGCCGGCGTTCTGGCTTCTCAAGTACTGATAAAACTGATTATCAGGATCGATTACCATGATGTCGCTACCCGCATTAAAGGTCTCTTGATAGGCCTTAAGACTGCGAACGAAGGCGTAGAATTCAGGGTCCTGATTATAAGCATCAGCGTAAATACGCGTCGCTTCTGCATCTCCCAAACCCCGAACCATTTCAGCTTCTCTAAAGGCGTTAGCCTCGAGTACCGTGACCTCACGATCTGCCGAAGCACGAATTCCCTCAGCAAGCTCTTGGCCCTCTGAACGCAATTCACGCGCCTCTTTTTCCCGCTCGGCATTCATCCGGCGATAAACCGAGTTGGAGACATCCGGCGGCAAGTCGATCTTTTTGACGCGAACATCAATCACTTCTACGCCCAACTCGGTAGCAGCCACTTCAGAAAGCCTCTGGGTGATTGACTCCATCACCTCGTCTCGCGAACCAGACACCACCTCTTGCACGGTACGAACGGCCACTTCGTTACGGAGACCGTCGTTAATGCGCTGCGCTAGCAGTCCAGCTGCTCTGGCCTCTTCACCATTGGTTGCCGTGTAGTAAGTGGCGGTATCTAGCACTCGAAATTTCGCATAGGAATCTACGATTAGTGCCTTCTTCTCTTGGGTAAAAAACCGTTCTGCGGGTGAATCTACGGTCAAAATTCGGCCGTCAAACAGGCGCACGTTGTTTACAAACGGAACCTTCACGTGGATGCCGGGTTCCAGATTAGGATTGACGACCTCACCGAACTTGAGCAAAACACCCCGCTGGGTCTCTTTAACCACATACAACGAATTCGACGCTACGATGATAACGAGGGCAGCGATTATGCCTCCCCAAAGCTGTTTAACAGTCATCAGCGGGTACTCCTTCCAGTATCGTTCACGTCAATATCGCGTCGTAGCTCCTGTCTAAGGCGCTCGGTGATATCGCGTAGATCGCGCTCACTCAAACCACTGCGAGAGCTCCCCGACGCCGAACTTCCCCCGGAAGGCCTGGTCAACTTGTCTAGAGGCAGATACATCATATTATTGCCGCCTTCAACATCGACCAAGACTTTGTTGGTGTTGGACATGACCGTTTGCATCGCATCCAAATAAAGCCGATCTCGGGTCACTTTAGGGGCCTTCTCATACTCAGCCAGTAGTTGTATGAAGCGGGAAGCCTCACCTTCTGCCTGGGCCATAACCTGCTGCTGATAAGCGCTGGCCTCTTCAAACACTCGCTGAGCACGGCCGCGAGCTTCAGGGACAATGCCATTCGCATAGGATTGCGCCTCGTTCTTCACCCGCTCTTCGTCCTCACGAGCCTTAATCACATCGTCGAAAGCGCCCTGCACTTGTGCCGGTGGCTTACCCTCGTCAATGTTAATCTTGCTCACCCGGATACCCGTTCCATAAGTGTCCAGGTACGTTTGCAGTCGATCGCGCACGTCGCCCGC
>QXYP01000093.1:4556-9075 GCA_009886815.1 Halieaceae bacterium | reverse complement strand
CACCCAGCCAGTACGGCACCAAATTGCTGACTCCACGACTGGTTAGTGTGGCTCCCGACAGCCCGTCAACTTCCCAATCTGCGCTAGCAGCCTGAGGGTCAACTGTGCCCTTCTTTACGTTAATAGCCACGGCGCCCTCACGGTACACCTGCTTCCCTTTCCAAATATTTTTCCAACGCGGGTTATCGACCTCACCCCCGAGTCCCGGAGTTTCCCCATGCTCGTAAAAGCCCAAGCCCGCCACCGTGTTGCCATCTGACTCCAACGCAATGAAACCGTACAAGGTAGACCATAATCCATAACCGTGTATGGGCAAGATGATCTTATCGAGGCCGCCCTGATCGTCATTTACGAGGTAAACCAAAGCATATTTGGACTGGCGGATAATATTGGCGATGTCCGTCGATGTATCCAATGCCATTGACGTTGCAGGGTCTTTGGCCGCAGCTCTCTGGTCGAAGGTTGTTGCGTCAATTTCACTGACGTAGGCACCCGTTTCGATATCGATCACCCGTGAGTCAACGCGCTGAAACTGCTCTTCAACCGTCAGCTCCGGATCGTACAGGCCCGCGGCCATAAGAATGTTACGCTTTAGATCCCGTGTTTTATTGACCTCTTGAGCGGGCTTAAACACCACCGCTGCCGATGAGACCACCACTGAGCAAACAATACACAGGGCCAGTGCCACTGTGACGATACGCCCCAAACTTTCCTTGTTACTGGACACGGGCAAGCCTCCTTTTGATATTGGCCTGTACCGCAAAGTGATCAAACAGCGGCGCAAACAAGTTGGCAAACAAAATAGCCAGCATCATTCCCTCTGGAAATGCAGGGTTAATAACTCTAATAAGGACACACATCACACCGATCAGCGCACCGTAAGCCCAACGGCCCCGATTAGTCATGGCCGCTGAAACCGGGTCTGTGGCCATAAAGAATGCACCAAACGCAAAGCTACCCACGACCATGTGCCAATACCAAGGCATTGCAAACGCCGGATTAGTCTCGGAACCGACCACATTGAGTAGCGTTGAGAACACGATCATACCCGCAAAGCAACCCGCCACTACGCGCCAGGACGCAATGCGTGTGAGCAGTAACACCGCACCACCAACCATAACCATTAAGGTCGATGTTTCACCTATAGAGCCCGGAATTGAACCCAAAAACGCATCCATCCAGCTAATCGACTCCGTCAATCCAGTCATGCCTTCAGCCGCCACTACCCCCAAAGGCGTTGCACCGCTGTAACCGTCTACCGCTGTCCATACGGCATCGCCAGACAGCTGTGCTGGATACGCAAAGTAAAGAAATGCACGACCGGTTAAAGCGGGGTTCAAAAAGTTCTTGCCAGTGCCTCCGAACACTTCCTTGCCAATGACAACCCCAAAGCTAATGCCCAGAGCCGCCTGCCACAGTGGCAGATCAGGGGGTAGGGTCAGGGTGAACAACACCGAAGTGACAAAAAAACCTTCGTTGACTTCATGTCCCCGTTTCATGGCGAATAAAACTTCCCAAAATCCACCTACTACAAAGGTCACGAGGTACAGGGGAAGAAAGTGTAGCGCGCCAAACAAGAAGCAATCCCACAGGCTGGTCGCGTCGTAACCGCCCAAAACACCGATTACTGAGCCTCGCCAGCCCCCGAGGGCGTCAATACCCATTCCGGCCATGGCATCGTTGGCTTGAAAACCCAAGTTCCACATGCCAAAAAACATAGCGGGGAAGGTGGCCATCCAAACCGTGATCATAATGCGCTTAAGGTCTACACCATCGCGCACATGTGCCGTGGAACGGGTCACGTGATTGGGTGAATAGAAAATAGTGTCTACCGCTTCGTAGAGGGCATACCATTTTTCGTAGCGTCCCCCCGGCTTAAAGTGGGGCTCGAGATTGTCGAGAGTGCTGCGCAACCCCATAGGTTATCCCTCCTTCTCTATGCGCGTAAGATTATCGCGCAGTATCGGTCCGTATTCGTATTTGCCGGGGCACACGTAGGTACACAGCGCCAGATCTTCTTCGTCAAGTTCCAGGCAGCCCAAAGCTTGTGCCGTTTCGGTATCGCCGACCAACAGCGCCCTCAACAACTGAGTGGGTAAAATATCGAGGGGCATAACACGCTCATAGTTGCCCACTGGCACCATGGCACGTTCGGAGCCGTTGGTATTGGTGGTCATAGCACTTGGCTTCATACCAAACCAACTCGACAAATAAATGCCCATGACTGAATGCTTGCTTGCCCCGGGCGATAACCAACCCATAAAGTCCCGATCGCGCCCTTCGGCAAGCGCCGTGACCTGATTATGATAACGGCCCAGATAGGCACTATCAGACTGCACAGAGCGGCCACCTAATACCGACCCAGAAATAATTCGCACACCGCCAGCCCCCAGCCCACCGGCGGTGAGTGCCTGTAAATCGGCACCCACTCGAGTTCGCATAAGACGAGGACGCTCGATCTGGGGGCCGGCCAGGGCCACTACCCTATCGGTATAAAGCTCGCCATTTAAAAAGAGGTAACCCACTGCGATGACGTCTTGATAGCCCACTGTCCAGGCTATTCTCCCTACGGAGGCACCCATCAGGAAGTGAATGTGAGTCCCGGGTAACCCCGCAGGGTGAGGCCCAGAAAATTCTACTTGCTCGATTCTCGGGTGAGTCGCTTTTTCGACACTACTACCAGGTGCCGTGCACAGATAGGTTGGGCAATCAGCCATTGTCGCGAGGAGATCCTGACCCAAGTTAAAAGCTTCAGCGTGTTCCGCGATTATTAACGCCGGATCTGGAGCCAATGGGTGCGTGTCGATTGCGGTAATGAAAAGCCCTGAGGGGTTGGATGCAGGATCTGCCACTTTGCCGTAGGGACGTGCGCGTACTGCCGTCCACTGGCCGCTGGTGATAAGTTGGTTGCGAATCGCTTCGCTCCCGAGCGCCCTCGCTGCTTCGGGGCTATGGGCACCAAAGTTAATCGCCTCAAGGTCATCGTTGATTTCAATCACCAAGGACTGAAATACCCGGCGTGCACCGCGATTAAGCGCGACAACCTTGCCCGATGCAGGAGCGGTAAAGTCGATGCCCGCGATCTTTTTGTCACTGAAGACCACCTGACCCTTGCGAACGGTATCTCCCTCGGCCACGGCCATCGTGGGTTTCATTCCCTGGTAATCCGAGCCGACCAGAGCCACATTTCTTACCGTAGAGGAAGAATCAATGCGTGAATCTGCTGCGCCAGCGAGTGGTATATCTATGCCGCGTCGAATTTTGATCATGTGCGCTTCCGCTTGTGTCTAGTCGTCTGACCCCGGGAACCGGGGCACGCTTGGGGAAAGTAACAACACGGCGCCGGAGGGCGCGGACCGAGTCGTTGAACCTCCCCCGAGTCAACTCCCCGTGCCAGGCGCTTTGCACGCCCGGATGTCTTTAATACTGTGGTTGCCTTATCTTTGCCAGCAATCGCAAAAGCTCGGCGCCGCAATTGTACCGGACACCCCCACAAACTCCAAGAAAACTCACAAAGTGCCTGAATCGCCCTTTGGATAGGTTAGGTAGCTAATACCGGCCATTTTTTCGAGGATCCTGTAAACCTGACAGCTATAGCCATATTCGTTGTCATACCAAAGGTAGCAAACGACGTGCGCGCCATTAACGATGGTTGCTTGAGCGTCAAAGACGCAGGCCGCTCTAGAACCCACGAAGTCGGAGGACACGACTTCGGGCGACGCTGAAAAATTGATTTGCTTGCGCATGTTCGAGTGCAGCGCTGTGCCCCGCATAAATTCATTCAAATCCTCAACGCTGGTCTCTTTCTTCAGCGTTAGGTTCAGAATGGCCATTGACACATTAGGCGTTGGAACCCGAATGGCGTTACCCGTCAACTTGCCCTGCATCTGCGGCAAAACCTTGGCCACGGCCTTCGCAGCCCCGGTTTCGGTAATCACCATGTTTAACGGTGCAGAGCGTCCTCTGCGGTCGGCTTTGTGATAATTATCAATCAGGTTTTGATCGTTGGTATAAGCGTGAACCGTCTCAACGTGACCACTGACAATACCAAACTCGTCGTCAATGGCTTTCAGTGGGGGAGCAATGGCATTGGTGGTACACGATGCCGCCGAAATAAGACGATCACTGGGGCCAATTTCATGATCGTTAATGCCCGCCACAATATTTTTAAGCTGCCCCTTACCCGGGGCAGTCAATATGACCTTTGATACCCCTTTGCCCTCCAAATGCCGCGCCAGAGCTTCGTCGTCACGCCACACCCCGGTATTGTCCACCACGATACAGTCATCGATGCCATAGGCCGTGTAGTCGACATCCTCTGGGCGGTCTGCGTAGATCACTTTTATCTCATTGCCATTGGCGACAAACGACTGGCGATCCTCGTCGACCCTGATGGTGCCCTGAAATGCACCATGAACAGAATCTCTGCGCAGCAGGCTGGCACGTTTTACCAAGTCATTTTCAGCACTGCCGCGTCGCACTACAATGGCGCGCAACCGCAAACTGTCTCCACCGTCGG
>QXYP01000093.1:0-4546 GCA_009886815.1 Halieaceae bacterium | reverse complement strand
TTTGTTCATCAAAATTCGTGCCATGAGGCGGCCAATGCGACCAAAGCCATAAAGCACAACATCGACCGGTTTTTCCACCGGGCGCTGGGTCGAATCAACTAAAAAATCAAGCTGCTGGGCGATATATTCCTCAAGGCTCATTCCCTCGCCTTGGGCTTTGTCAAAAAATTCGACCGCTAACCTACCCACGTCAATATGGCTGGGGCCTAGCTGCATCTCCCCGATGGCTTTAAGCACCGGCGCCGTTTCAAATTCGGACAGTTCATTGTGCTCAACTTGCCGGACATAACGGTGGTTTTTCATAATATCCAGAACGGACTGATTCACCAGTGAGCGCCCGTAGATATAGCATTTGACGTTTTGCTCCCGGGCCAGCGCACCTACCTGGGGAATCATGGCCTCAGCCAAAGCCTCCCGCTCTTTCCAGTCTGAAAAATAATTATCGGGGCGCTCGCGTTTGCGCTGGTCTGTCACGGGAAACTCCTGAAATCGAGAATACAAAGAGGGGAATAGGTTATTATCTGTTTAACCTAGGCCGGGCCGCAAGTAATTGCGTCCAGCAAGCCCCAGAGAATGACGTCAAGTGGGCAATATTTTACATTCAACAGCCCTTTTCTACGGATATTGCATGTTTTCCACACTCGTAGCTTCTACCCCCTGGCCCGAAAAGCCTGGATCTCGCTCGGCATTGGGGCCCTGCCCGGGGACGGCTACTGCCATGGCCGTCGCCGAACTTGCCAGTCAGCAAAAGCTACTAGTCGTCGTCGTGCCCAGTTCCGCAAGCGCGGCCGCGCTAGAGCGAGAACTGCCCCTTTTTAGCTCGGCGCCCTTAAACATTTTGACGCTCCCTGATTGGGAAACCTTGCCTTATGACAATTTTTCGCCCCATCAAGATATTGTTTCAGAACGTTTAGCCACCTTTCACCAGCTTCAGGACATTGCGACAGGTATATTAATTGTTCCCATCACCACCCTTATGCAACGAACGCCACCGGTTCACTATGTCGCTGGCAACAGTCTTGTTCTGGACGTAGGGCAAGCCCTCGACAGTAAAACGCTAATCCACAACCTCACGCTTAATGGCTACCGCGCGGTTGATACCGTTTATGAGCACGGCGAATATGCTGTGCGGGGCTCACTGCTAGACATCTTTCCGATGGGTAGCCAGGCCCCCTACCGCATTGACCTTTTCGACGCCGAAATTGAGACTTTGCGATCCTTTGATCCAGAAACCCAGCGCACGATTAATAAAGTCGAATCCATCCGACTATTACCCGCTCGGGAATTCCCCCTCACGGAAGAAGGTATCCGGCGCTTCAAGCTCAACTGGTATAGAAAGTTCGATGGCGACCCAGAAGCCTGTCCTTTGTTCAATGAAATTTGTGCGGGGCGCGTCCCTGGTGGCGCCGAGTATTTTCTTCCGCTTTTCTTTGACAGCTGCGGCACCGTATTTGATTACCTGCCCGAACACGCGGCCCTGATAACCATCGGCGACCACTATCAAGCCGCGAGTCAGTTTTGGACAGAAATAACGTCCCGCCATACCGAATACGGTGTTGATGTCCGACGGCCGCTACTACCGCCTTCAGAGGTCTTCCTTCCCACCGAAACACTTTACGAGGCCTTAGGCCGGCATGCGGTGCTTGAACTGCGCACGGAGCAAGACGCCCCGGTACATCAAAAGACCTGTTTTCTAACCCCACCCCACCTTCATGATGTGACCGAAGGGACCACTGCGCTCGAACGACTTGCAACCTTTATCGAAGCACATAAAGGGCCGGTGCTGCTTTGTGCGGAATCACCCGGCAGACGGGAAGTGCTGCTGGAGGGATTAAACGATGTGGGACTTCATCCAACGCCCGTATCGGAATGGCCAGACTTCATAAGCCGGGGGATTCCTCTGGGCATCACCGTTGCGCCAGTCGATCGTGGGTTCTACCAAGGTAGCGGTAAGCCCACCCTCATTGTCGAAAACCAAATTTTTGGCGCGCGGGTTGCCCAGCGTCGACGCCGCCAAACCGCAGAAGAAACCAATGCAGATGCGATCGTTCGGGATCTCACCGAATTGCGGCCAGGCGTACCGGTGGTTCACCTGCAGCACGGTGTCGGCCGCTATATGGGGCTGCAATCACTTGAGATCGACGGAGCTCCCGCAGAGTTCTTGCTGCTGCAATACGCCGACGCAGACAAACTCTATGTCCCGGTGGGATCACTGCATTTAATCGCACGTTACACGGGAGCCGACCCCGATACGGCACCGCTGCACCGGCTAGGTAGCGAGCAGTGGGAAAAAGCTCGGCGTCGCGCCCGTGAAAAGGCAAACGACGTCGCGGCCCAACTCCTCGAAGTCTATGCACGCCGAGAAGCCAGGCAAGGCTACCAGTGCGACCTCGACGAAACCGCCTGGCAGCGTTTTTCAGAGGAGTTTCCCTTTGAGGAAACCCCAGATCAAAGCGCCGCGATTGACGCTGTTCGCGCTGATATGTGTGCCGCCAAGGTTATGGACCGCTTGGTCTGTGGCGATGTTGGGTTTGGTAAAACTGAAGTGGCAATGCGTGCAGCGTTTATTGCCATACAAAACGATAAACAGGTCGCCATTCTTGTACCCACCACCCTGCTGGCGCAGCAACACTACAACAGCTTTCGAGACCGGTTTGCCGATTGGCCCGTAACGGTCGAGGTCGTCTCAAGATTTCAGTCCAATAGTGACATGGCGAAGGTTCAAAAACGTGTGGCATCCGGGGACGTTGATTTACTCATTGGAACCCATAAATTATTGCAGAGCAGCTTCGCCTTCGAAGACTTAGGATTGTTAGTTATCGATGAAGAACACCGCTTTGGCGTCAAACAGAAAGAGGCGATTAAGGCCCTTCGTGCACAGGTCGATATTTTAACCATGACCGCGACGCCCATTCCCAGAACACTCAACATGGCACTGGGAGGACTGCGCGACCTGTCGATTATTGCCACACCTCCAGCGCGGCGACTATCGATTAAGACCTTTGTCCGTGAGCACTCCATTTCTCTGGTGAAAGAAGCCATTTTGCGAGAGACCCTCAGAGGTGGTCAGGTTTACTACCTGCACAACGAGGTCAAAACGATTGAAGAGACCGCCAGTCGCCTTCGAGAAATGTTACCCAACCTATCAGTCGGCATAGGACATGGCCAACTCCGCGAAGCGGCACTCGAAGGTGTCATGTCAGACTTTTACCACCAGCGACACCATATTTTGGTCTGTAGCACGATTATCGAAACCGGCATTGATATACCCAATGCCAACACGATTATTATTGATCGCGCAGATAAATTCGGACTGGCGCAACTTCATCAGCTCAGGGGCCGTGTTGGACGCTCCCACCACCAAGCCTACGCCTACCTGCTGTGCCCACCGCGATCAGCCATGACCTCAGACGCCGAAAAACGTCTGGAAGCGATCGAAGCGGCAGGTGCCCTGGGCGCCGGTTATCTACTGGCCACCCATGACTTAGAGATTCGGGGTGCTGGGGAGTTACTGGGAGACGAACAATCGGGACAAATACACAGTGTCGGATTTGGGCTTTATTTAGACATGCTGAACAACGCGGTACGCGCGCTTAAACGCGGGGAGATTCCAGACGTTGACGGACCGCTGGAAAGCAGCACCGAAGTGAAACTCCATATTCCCGCGCTCATTCCCGACGATTATCTGCCCGACATCACCTCTAGATTAGTGCTTTATAAACGCATTGCCGCGTCAATGACTCAGGAGGGACTGCGAGAGATACAAGTAGAAATGATCGACCGCTTTGGCTTACTCCCAGACGCTACGAAGAACCTGTTCACCCAGGCCTCGATTAAGGTGCGCGCACAACGACTCGGGATCGCTGAAATTGAAGTGGGTGATCGAGGTGGTAGCATCGCCTTTACAGATCAAACTCAGGTAGAACCGATGACCCTAGTCAGGCTTGTTCAAGACGATCCCAAAACCTATGGGCTCGCAGGTTCCAATAAATTACGTTTTAGCGTTGAATTACCAGCGCTACCTGAGCGTCAAAACTTCATCGACGTGCTACTAGAGAAACTTGAGCAGGAGACTGCATGAAAGGTCAGCAAAGCCCCAAGTGGCCGCTCTGCCTATTAATGGTCAGCTGCCTCGCCTCTGCACAAGAAACGTCGCCTACCCTTGTCAACGTGCCTGACGCCGTGGACCCCAACGAAGGCTCTGGATGGCTTCGGATTGAACTCGCCGTTTTAGTGGATGATCGTGCCGAGGTCATCGCATCGGAGGCTTGGCCCCCCTACCCCGCAACCCAATATCCGAACAGACATCGTCGACTACAAGATGATCCGTTGATAAAAGGATTGGCTGAACAATATCCGCAAACTCAGGTGACGTCAGAGCCTGATGGGTCGATTACATTACTAATTCCTGACCCGCAGCAAATAGTGGCTAAAGCCAAAGCCGATGCGCTAGCAGCGCAGCAGCAAGCGCTAATCCTCGCCATGAGTCCAGACACCAGTGACGACGAAACAACTGAGGGCGTTGGTGAGCTAGCAACGGATGCCA
>QXYP01000092.1 GCA_009886815.1 Halieaceae bacterium | reverse complement strand
ACTCACTATCACGGAAACCCTCTGGCGCTAGCTGTTTTAAGCTAAATATACCGCGGAGGCCATCAATGCCCGCAGCGCGGTAGAAGGGATCCAATAAAAAAGCACCCTGTAAATACGCGTCTAAGGTGCTCTCTCCTCCGTCGGCGCGAGGTACATTGTACGCAACCTCGGGTAAGTGATCAGACTTGAACCACAGTAGGGTGCCGTCCTCTGCCCCGGTCAGATCCATCAGGGCCTGAGTGAAAACCTGCGCAAATTCAGGTTGGTGCAACACAGAAATAATCCGGGCTAAGGTTTTAGCCACCTCAGCAGGGCTGGCCGAATGGGTCTGTGGTTCACGCTGTGGGTGTGCCATAAGCTGCCCTAGTTCCCTGCCTGACCCCAATGTAATCTGCGGGTCGGGGCATAACCCTGTCCATGACGGCGTTGGCTGTTTCGAAGGACCCGCGGATTAAAATCCTTATGCCAGCTTTTCCCTAACGGCGCCAAATAAATCCTCATCAGAGGGCACAATCTTGTGTTCAGCCAAGGGTTTTGAGACCCAGGTTTCATTAATCAGGTCGCGCCAAGATACATTGTGATTTGTGCCGTTACCCCCCCATGAGCCACAGCCCAAAGAAAAGGTCTGACGCATTCCATTCCAGACATTGCCGCTGTTGGACGCGGCTTGAGGTTGGTTCACCATGACTCTCGATGTGTGTGTGCTAGCGGCCAACTTCATAATGTTGTCGTCGTCGTTGGAATAAATACCGCAAGAGTGTCCCTGACCTTGATAGGCCTGAATATTGCGGGTCAATGCAATAGCGTGGTCGATATCTGTAGCCCGGTACAGCGCCATGATGACCGATAACTTTTCGCCAGAGAAGGGGTGCTTAGGCCCAAAGCCATCTTCCAGAACGATCAAAAATTGGGTGCCTTCAGGGGGGGCAATGCCGGCCATGCTGGCAATGCGCTCAACCGGCTGGGCTACCATAGCAGTGTTTATATGCAGTTCGTCATCCCAAAGCGTGGCTTGCAGCTTGGCTTTTTCATCTGCCGAGCAGACATAGCCGCCCTGTTGCTGTAGGCGCGCCAACATCTCGTCGTAAATCTCCTCGATGAGCAATACTGAATTATCAGAAGAGCATGAAGCGGCTAGGTCGAGAGTCTTGGAGATTCGAATTTTCTCCGCGGCATCATCGAGGTCAGCTGAGGCGTCGACGGTGATCACCGCATTGCCCACACCGACACCTAATGCAGGTGTACCGCTAGAGTAGGCAGCAGTGACCATGGCGCCACCGCCGGTAGCGAGAACGCGATCGCACTGACGCATAAGTTCGTTGGTAGTCTCAAGAGAGGGGGTCTCAATGCCTATCACCAAATCTTCAGGTGCGCCCATGCGCGAGAGCGCTCCTCGCATTAGGTCGCAGATTTTCTTGTTAGTGAGTTTGGCTCTGGGATGGGGTGCAATAATGATCGAATTGCGACCCTTGACGGCATGTATGCCTTTAATAACGGGCGTCGCTTCAGGGTTGGTAGAGGGTGCCAATGCGCCAATCACGCCCAGTGGCTTGGCGATAATTTTAATGTTCCGTTCGGGGTATTCTTCAATAATTCCGACCGATTTATCGTTGATGATGTCAGCCAGCGTCGCCCGTGTTTTACGCTGAATCTTGAGAAATTTGCCCTCGTAGTTACCCAGCTGGGTTTCGTCTACGGTAAATTGCGCGACCTCCTCGGCAACACCAGGTTGGGCCACCGCCCAAACCATGGCACGAATCAAATCATCCACCTGCGCCTGTGAGTAATGCTCAATGGCCTGCTGGGCGGCACGAGAGCGTGCGACAAGGCTGGCGATATAAGCTTGTGGATCAGTGACGGGGTCAATAACTGCTGAGTTCATTGCGCTTCCAGTATTTGTGAAGAAAAACGTTCGAAGCCTATGATAAGCTCTGAACTGGTGGCTTGTCAGCAACAAGGATTGGGGGTTAGTACCAAGTGGGGTCAGGTCGAGGCTCCCATACCCGAAGCCGATCTGCAACTAAGCTGGATACTCAGTGTTAACAAAATCAGCAGGTCATTGGGCAACCCGAAGCGCGTTACGGAGGGTGATGTTGAGGAAGCCCGTACTCAGCAGGAAAACTCTACTCGCTAGCTTTATTGCAAGCCTAGGAGAGAGCTGCAGTTGGGGTCGCTAGCAGGCCCTGGCCCGTGACCGGGGGACGCAAATATCTGTCGACCAGCCGCCTTTAATATTTTGTTACAGTGCCCCTCCTGCAAACCGCCAATGTTTAACACAGTTTTGGGATAAGCGATTTTGAATTACGAACTCGACGATGACCAGCGAGCCTACGCAAACAGCGCCAGGGAATTTGCTCTGGGAGAGCTTGCTCCCCATGCGGCCACCTGGGATGCGGAGGCCATTTTTCCCAAAGCCGCGTTAAAGGCCGCCGGTGACATGGGGTTTATGGGCATGTATACCCCGGAAAATGCAGGTGGGCTTGGTATGAGCCGTTTGGATGCGAGTCTGATTGTTGAGGAGTTGTCCCGGGGCTGTACGACGACCGCAGCCTTTTTAACGATCCACAACATGGCTACCAACATGATTGGCAAGTATTGTCAGCAGAGCGTCATTGATGTGTGGTGTCCGGGGCTTGTCGCGGGAGATAGCCTTGCGTCCTATTGCTTGACCGAGCCCGGCGCAGGTTCTGATGCAGCTTCCCTTCGAACTCGGGCAGATCGAGATGGCGATGTCTATCGTGTCAGCGGCAGCAAGGTATTTATTTCCGGAGCGGGGGATACCGATGTGCTGGTCGTAATGACTCGCACTGGGGACGCCGGTCCTAAAGGTATCACCGCATTGTTGATTCCCGCAGATGCCCCCGGCGTCAATTATGGGAAGAAAGAACACAAAATGGGCTGGAATGCTCAACCTACGCGAATGATCACCTTCGACAACGTTGAGGTGCCGGTGAGTCATCGCCTCGGTGAAGAGGGGCAGGGTTTCGCTATTGCTATGGAAGGACTCGATGGCGGACGTATTAATATTGCCACGTGTTCGGTGGGAACGGCTCAGCAAGCTCTGGAAGACGCCAAGGCCTATGTGGCCGATAGAAATCAGTTTGGTCAAGCTATCGCCGACTTTCAAAACACCCAATTTAAGCTGGCCGATATGGTTACCGAGCTCGTTGCGGCGCGCCAAATGATTCGCCTTGCAGCCAGTAAGCTCGATGCAGGGGATACTCAAGCGTCGACCTACTGTGCAATGGCCAAGCGCTTTGCCACAGATGTCGGGTTTAAAGTCTGCAACGACGCTCTGCAGCTCTTCGGTGGCTATGGCTATATTCGTGAATACCCGGTGGAGCGCTATGTCCGTGACACCCGGGTACACCAGATATTGGAAGGGACCAACGAGGTCATGCGCGTCATCGTGGGTCGTAAACTTATGATGGACGGCGCACTGGAGGTTATAAAGTGATTACAAGCCCCTCGGACAAAATTAAAGTCAGTGTGGAGGGTCACGTAGCAACCCTTACGATTGATAATCCTG
>QXYP01000091.1:2329-3605 GCA_009886815.1 Halieaceae bacterium | reverse complement strand
AAGTATATGTTTCACTATCGCTGGCATGCGAAACTGGATGCCGATAACGCAGGCACGCTGTTGCCCTATAGTTTTGACGTAAGTCTGCCAAAAGAGGCCCATGAGCAGCTTAAACAGTGGGTGGCCGAGCGTCAGATTAGCCGGCTTTACGTGGTCGGGTCCAATGACACAACAGCACCGGTGATTGATGCCAGTTATCGACGATTTTTAGCCGCTATGGAAAATCATTTGGCCAATCAGAAATTTATGCTTGGGAATCGTCCTGGCGCCGGAGACTTCGGCCTTTATGGTCAGCTCACCCAGTTGGTGGGTTTTGACCCGACGCCTAGAGCCATCGCCCATGAAGTTTCCCCGCGGGCGGTAGCTTGGATTGATCATATGGATGACCAGAGTGGACATGAGCCGAAGGCACAGGACTGGATTAAGTTGGGCGATCAACCTGAAAGCTTGCGCGGCTTGATGCAGGAAATAGGGCGAGTCTATGCGCCGGCACAGCTGGCCAACGCCCAGGCTGTGCAAGCCGGTGACAAGACTTGGGAGTCTGAAATTGATGGCGCTCGCTGGACTCAGCAGACGTTCCCGTATCAAGCTAAGTGTCTTAGGTGGACTAACGAGCGCTACCGCGCCTTGAGTGATGCAGATCGCGCATCAGTCGATGCCCTATTGCAAGGCACAGGCGTGGAAACAATGCTTTCACCCACCTAAGCCCTATCCCTATTTGAGGTACAACATGACCAAAGCACAACCGATTAAAAACCGTGTCACCGCAATGACCGGCACGGACTACCCCATCATACAGGCCCCCATGGGCTGG
Source organism: Halieaceae bacterium (assembly GCA_009886815.1). Classification (GTDB taxonomy): domain Bacteria; phylum Pseudomonadota; class Gammaproteobacteria; order Pseudomonadales; family Halieaceae; genus Luminiphilus. The sequence continues at coordinate 2,791 of QXYP01000091.1, read as the reverse complement.
ATTGCCCGGGCCCAGCTCGCCTCAGCCGTGAGTAATGCTGGCGGCATGGGGGTTATCGAAACTGCCTCGGGTGAGTTCGACAATATTCGTAACGAGGTCGCAAAAATGCGCGACCTCACCGACAAGCCTTTTGGCATGAATGTCGCTTTGTCCTACGTAAAGGGTACCGATATTGTCGACTTTGTGATTAAGCAGAATATTAAGTTTGTAACGACTTCTTCGGGCAGCCCCAATGTTTGTACACAGGCTTTTCAAGAGGCGGGGATCAAAGTATTTCATGTGGTACCCACGCTTGAGATGGCACTAAAGGCTATCGATTGTGGTGTAGACGGTTTGGTGGTGGAAGGCGGCGAGGGGGGCGGCTTTAAAAACCCTAGTCCGGTATCGAGCATGGTGCTGTTGCCGCTGATTCGTTTACGCACAGATCTTCCGATTATTGCCGCTGGGGGTATGTGTGACGGC
>QXYP01000091.1:0-2319 GCA_009886815.1 Halieaceae bacterium | reverse complement strand
CTTGTCTATGGCCGGTGCCTTCGCCATGGGTGCTGAGGGCGTGCAAATGGGTACCCGAATGCTCAGCTGCTCCGACTCACCCGTGCACAACAACTGGAAGCAGGCGGTGGTGTCCGCTAAGGCAACCGATACGGTGTTTCTCAATCAACAGTCTCGTCCCGCTTTGCGGGCGTTGCGTACCGAACGGACTACAATGCTAGAGCCTATGGGTGCATTCAATATCATGGAGCACATGGCGAAGATACCCGATCTCTACTTCGGGGGTGATATGGAGGCGGCGATTCCATTGTCGGGTCAGGTGGCTGGGCGCATTGATGAAGTTAAAAGTGCCGCTGAGATAGTGCAGGATACGGTGGGCGAGTTTTATCAAGCGGTAAACCGTTTGGCCGATAGCTACAAAAACTGAGGTTTGTGAGTATGGGTTTTGAAGTCAACGAAAAAGTGTCAGCCATCAACGCGCAACTGCAAGCGTTCATGGAGGCTCACATTTACCCTCGTGAGCATGACTGGAATACCTGGACTTTAAATCAGGACAATCTTTGGCAAACGCCTCCTTGGTTTGACGAACTGAGGGTAAAGGCGAAGGACGAAGGGTTGTGGAATCTGTTCCTGCCCCATGAATACCAGCCTTGGAGTCCTGGCCTAACTAACGTAGAGATTGCGCCACTGTTTGAAACCATGAGCAAGGTGATCTGGGCTCAGGCAGTTTTTAATTGCAACGCGCCCGATCGGGGCAATATGGAAGTGCTGGCAAAATACGGCACGTTGGAGCAGCAGGAACAGTGGCTTAACCCTTTGCTGGCAGGCGAAATTCGCAGTGCCTACGCCATGACTGAACCCCAGGTGGCGTCTTCTGATGCCACTAACATGGAGTTGGAAATTAAACGCGATGGCGATGAATACGTGTTGAATGGCCGCAAGTGGTGGACCACCAATGCGATAAATCCGCGCTGTAAAATTATGTTGGTGATGGGTAAATCTAACCCAGAAAACGACCGACACCGACAGCACTCCACAATTTTAGTGCCCAGGGATACCCCCGGCGTAAAGCTGGTTCGGGAATTACGAGTATTCGACAATCTACACTCCCCCGGCGGCGAGGCCGAGCTTCTGTTCGATAACGTTCGGGTGCCGGTAAGCAATATGATTAAAGGTGAGGGCTGCGGTTTTGAAATTGCCCAGGGCCGTCTTGGTCCTGGCCGATTTCAGTACGCCATGGGGTTAGTGGGGCTGGCTCAGCGTTGCCTAGAACTGATGTGCGCGCGGGCAGACGAGCGCGTGGCTTTTGGAGAAAAACTGATCAAAAAAACCAGCGTGCAACACGAAATTGCCCGCTGTCGTTGCGATATCGAACAGGCCCGACTGCTCACTTTGCAGGCTGCACACGTCATGGATACTCAGGGCATGCAAGCGGCGAGGCCCTATATCTCTATGGTTAAAATTGTGGCGCCCAACATGGCGCAGCAGGTCGCTGATCGGGCCATGCAGGTATACGGCGGCATGGGTGTTTGTCAGGACACCCTGATTCCTGAGGTATTTACCTTGGCAAGGTTCTCGCGGATTGCCGATGGCCCCGACGAGGTGCATATGTCTCAGCTGGGCAAGATGACCGCTCGAGAGCTTAACGGTTAGTCATTAAGAAATTGAGCAAGGTGCTCGGCATCACTCTGGGCGAATAAAGGTACCGGCGCGGCGTCGATTTCTGTGGCGGTAGGAAACGTGTAGTACTGACCTCGGCCTTGCTGGGGTTTTGAGGTAATTGGCAGCCCGGACTTGAGTTGGGTAATGGCCTCAACCACGTTTTGACTGCCCGCACGGTATAAGTTCAGTACGTTCCACAGATACGACTGATCAAATCGTGCAGGGGTGTGTGATCTGGCTATGGCAGGGCCCCTGTCGATGTCAGTATTTTCGATGGTGTGAAGGGTGGTCCCGATGATTGTTTCATGGTGGCACAGGGCCCTGAAGGTAGACATTACCCCCTGGTAGGCAGGCAAAAGCCCTGAATGCAAATTCAGCATAGCCAACTTGGGCACGGCAATGGCCGGCGCCTGAAGAATGGACATGTGTCGTATGCTCACAACGACATCCGGCTCCGTGGCAGCGTATCGGGAAAAGTCGTTGGTGTTAATTGCATTCAAGGCCATAGCGCCCATTTGTTGGAAGCTCAGTAAGCTTGAGGTCTCCTCTAGCGCTTTGACCTCAAATTCCCCGAGTTGCCTAAGCGCCAGGCACAAACCCGAGATCGGTTTTCGGGTATAAAAAATTTGAATGTTGTGTTTATCGCAAGCAGGCAAAATGCGGTTTAAAGCCAGTAGC
>QXYP01000090.1:5651-9550 GCA_009886815.1 Halieaceae bacterium | reverse complement strand
AGAAGGCGGTCCACGCTCAAGCAACACGACGCACGATTCGTTCCGTATGGTTACGGGTATGAAGGGTGATATCAATGACACTTGGTCATACGATATCAGCTACTTGTACGGCCAAACACGATCAACGGCGACGTACATTAACGACTTCTTCGCACCTAAGATCACTAAGAACATTGACCCTGATACGGCCGATATCTTGTGGGACGTTTTCACCTATCAAGGCGTTACTCCTGAGCAGGCTGCAGGCCTGACAGGTGTTGGCGTACTGAACGGTACAACGTCAACAGAAGTGATTAACGGGTTTGTAACCGGTGATTTGTTTGCACTGCCTACGACTAGCAACCCGATCAAAGTCGTTGTGGGTTATGAATGGCGCGGCGAGAAATTTGAGCGAATCGCTGACACAGTCTTTGAAGAAGGCCAGCTGTTAGGACAAGGTGGTCCAACACCTTCACTGGGAGGCAGCTACAACGTCTCAGAATTCTTTGGTGAGGCAAGTGTTCCTGTACTTGATAGCTTGGTGCTTGACGTAGCTTATCGTTACTCTGACTACAGCACGGTAGGCGGTCAGGATACCTATCGAATCGGTGCCGACTTTCAGCCTATCGATTTGCTCCGTCTGCGTATGGGCTTCAACCGTGCGGTACGAGCGCCTAACGTTTCTGAGCTTTACTCACAGCAAAACCTAGGCCTTTGGGCCGGTGTCGACCCCTGTGGTGGCATCATTGCTAACGGTGAAGCACCAGAGTATTCACAAGCACAGTGTGCGAATACCGGCGTTACAGCAGGCCAATACGGCAAAATCGCTTTGAGCCCAGCCGACCAGTACAACCAGATCACGGGTGGTAACCCAGGCCTGGATGCTGAGGAAGCCGACACCATTACGATCGGTGTGGTACTGACGCCTACTGACAATCTGACAATTTCTGCCGACTACTGGAGCATCGAAATCGAGGAAACCGTTACAAGTATCGGTGCCGAGAATATCGTTCGCCAGTGTGCCGAGAACGGATTGTTCTGTGACGCGATTACGCGTGCAGGCAATGGTTCATTGTGGCAGGGCGAGACAGGTTCGGTTCTTAACGCTAGCTTGAACGGCGGTAAGAATACCTGGGAAGGTGTTGACGTAGCCGGTTCTTGGGGCGTAGATGTCCTTGGCGGATCTCTCAACGTCAGCTTGATCGGTACTTACATGCTGACCAAGGAAGTTGAGATTCCTGGTGCTGACACTTACGACTGTGTTGGTCTGATCAGCAGCCGTTGTTACCCCTCTCCCGAGTGGCGTCACACGGCCACTGCTTCTTATGACAGCAACGGTTTCTGGGCAGCCAGCATCCGATGGCGTCACTTTGGCGGTGTTGACTATGACGGTGGTTTGACCAACGGTCGTAGTGAAGGTATCGATACCATCGCCCAAGACGAGAGCGACGGCGGTGAGAACTACCTCGATCTGAACGCAACCATCCGCTTCTTGGGTGATTCAGAGATCCTGGTCGGTATCAACAACGTCCTAGACGAAGAGCCACCACTGGTCGGTGGTTCACTGTCTTCTAACGCAAACGCGACAGCGGGTTTCTACGACACCCTCGGTCAGTACTTGTTTGCTCAGGTGACTTTCCGTCTATAAGTAAGGCTTGAACGAAGCAGCGTAAGCTGCGTCAATAAGAAGCGGGCCCATGGCCCGCTTTTTTTTGCTCTGGATTTTGCTGAAATGACGGAAGCCAAACAACAATACCGCCACTGGCTGGCACAGTCGAAGAGGCAGCCAACCGACGCGATCGCTTGGTTCAACTTAGGCTGGTGGTCGGCGAAGGTCGGTTTATTTGCCGAGAGCGTGCAAGCCTATGAACACGCTTTAACTTTGGGCATTGCTTCTCCGGAAGAGGCCATGGCAAACATAGCGTCGGTGTATTCAGAGCGGCTGGGTCAAACTGCGCCTGCTGGGCAATGGCTTGATCGGGCTTTACTGGAGAACCCCAATTATTATCCGGCGATTTTTAAGCGCGCTCATATTGCGGAGCAGGTCGGTGATCGGGATACCGCCTGCCAATATTTTGAGCAAGCGGCTGCCCTTGCCCCGGAAGATGCCTATCCGGTGGCCCGTTGGGTGGAAGCGAATTTGACGCTTCCGCCAGAGTCGCCGGCCATACGGTCGTTGCGCCGATTTGCTAACAACAAAGATCCTGATGCCCTGATGGCGCTGGCTCGTTATGAAGAGCGAGCAGGCCGCTACGATGCCGCTTGGGAAGCCCTTGTTGCGGCGAACGCCGTTGATCAAAAGGCCTATCCCCCTTGGCAAGCACTGCCTTTGCAGTCGCAGCTGAAAAGCCAACTGGAAACGATCGCAGGTAAGCAGCAGACTTCGGGGCAACCCGACTCAAAGGCATTATCTAGCGACCTCGAAAGGCCGGCGCAGACTGCCGTTTTTATCCTGGGCATGTTCAGAACCGGGTCGACTTTATTGGAGCAGCTATTGGCCGGGCACCCGCGTTTTGCGCCATTGGGTGAGTCTGAATTTTGGCCCCGGCAGATTCATGCTTTGGGTGGCGGCATGGTCTCCCCCGGCCGAATGCCCAATGCGCAGCAATGCGACCAGTTGCGTAAGCAATGGCAAGGGCACCTCACTGAAAGGGGTAGTGGCACTGATGCAATAACGACAGATAAACGGCCTGATAACTTATTTCATATGGCCACTATTCGTGCGGTACTGCCTGAAGCCAAATTCATTATTACAGAGCGCGATTGGCGCGATACGCTGGTGTCTATGTTGGGTACGCGCCTGCATCCCCAGCATGGCTATGCCACGAGCCCTGAAGGTATTGCACAACATGTTGCTTTTTGTCGCGAAGTTGCCGATTTTTGGTGGGAAAATTATCCGAAATCCGTTTATCGTGTTAATTATCAGGCGTTAGTGACCAACCCGGAAAAGCAGTTAAAATCGCTGCTAGAGTGGTTGGGAGAGGCTTGGCACCCCGGGTGTTTAGACTTTCATGCCCTGACAAACTCGGTACGGACTGCGAGTGTCTGGCAAGTCAGAGAGCCCATAACCACTTCTAGGCAGGGGCGTTGGCGCAACTATGACGGGCCCCTTCGCGCTATTTTTGGCGATCGCTTGGACAGCTCAGAACCTCCTGCCTAGCTTCTGTTTGACGTGCAATGGCCATTGCTATTGCTAGTGCTTGGGGGTCGGCCCAACGTCTGGTCGACTCGGCTGAGACCGTTTGGGCGCTCGCTTGTATTGGACACACAGCAGCCCGCTCAAGATCGTACGCTAAATGCGTATCGAATGAGTGGGTGAGTTACGTGCCGGGTTGACTTCATGGCCATTGAACACCCGCAACAGCCATTGAGCGCTGGCTCATTGGGGCTTCAATGGCGTGTTTAAACTAAGGCTTGAGTCCTAGAAGTGGCCTTCGCTATAGGCTTCTTGAACTTTGGCAAGGGATAAGGGTTTGATTTTTGACGCATTGCCGGCGGTGCCAAAGGCTTCGTAACGGGCGACACAAATATCACGCATGGCCACTAAGCTGGCGTTAAAATATTTTCTGGGATCAAACTCTGCCGGGTTTTGGGCCAAAAACTGGCGGATTGAACCGGTAGACGCAAGACGTAAGTCGGTGTCGATATTGACCTTACGAACACCATATTTAATGCCCTCAGCCACTTGTTCGACCGGCACGCCATAGGTCTCGGGTATTTCACCCCCAAATTCATTGATAATCGCGAGCCAGTCTTGGGGTACGGCCGATGATCCGTGCATGACCAGATGTGTTTTTGGGATACGGCCATGAATGGCTTTGATTCGGTCTATGGCAAGAATGTCGTCGGTGGGGGGACGGGTAAACTTGTAGGCACCATGGCTGGTGCCACAGGCGATGGCGAGGGCGTCAACATGGGTA
>QXYP01000090.1:0-5641 GCA_009886815.1 Halieaceae bacterium | reverse complement strand
ACAAACTGAGCCGCTTCCTCAGGGTCTGTGAGCATTTGTTCGTGGGTGAGTTTGCCAGCGGCACCAATGCCATCTTCTTCGCCGGCCTCCCCCGTTTCAAGGGATCCCAAGCAGCCGATTTCTCCCTCTACAGACACGCCACAGGCGTGCGCCATGTCGACAACGGTTCGGGTGACTTGCGCGTTGTAATCGTAGTCCATGGGGGTTTTACCGTCCTCACCCAGAGAGCCGTCCATCATGACCGAACTAAAGCCCAGTTGAATCGAGCGCTGGCAAATAGCGGCTGAAGTACCGTGGTCTTGGTGTACGCACACAGGAATATGCGGAAATTCCTCCATTGCGGCATCCATTAGCGCTTTTAGAAAGGGGGCTCCGGCATATTTTCGAGCTCCGGCACTTGCCTGCATGATCACCGGCGAATCGGTGGCGTCAGCGGCTTCCATAATGGCCCGGGTTTGCTCGAGATTGTTGACGTTGAACGCGGGTACGCCGTATTGATACTCGGCTGCGTGGTCGAGTAACTGTCTGAGGCTGATCAGTGCCATGGTTGTGCTCCTTTTGTTTCATTCTTTATCGCACTGTGGGTCTTTATGCGAGAATTTGCGGTAATGGCTATGGTGTTCTTCGAACAAGCTCATTCAGTTACTGGTGAGCGCGCTCTTCGAGTATGGCCACAGCAGGTAAAATTTTGCCCTCAACGTATTCGAGAAAAGCACCTCCACCGGTGGAGATATAGGATACCCGGTCACTTATCCCAAATTGATCAATAGCGGCTAGTGTATCGCCACCCCCAGCCAGAGAAAAAGCGTTTGACGCTGCCACGCCCTTGGCCAGCTCCGCAGTGCCATGTGAGAACGATTCAAACTCAAAAACGCCGACAGGACCATTCCAGAGAATGGTTTGGGCGTGCTTTAGCTGTTCTACCATAGCCGCCGCAGACTGGGGTCCGACGTCGAGAATCATGTCATCTTCGGCAACGTCACTAGCCAACTTAAGGGTCGCCTCGGCGTTTTCACTGAAGTCCTTCGCGACAACGACATCGAGTGGCAGGGGAATGTGGCTTTTTTGCATCAGCTCGCGCGCGGTATCAATAAGATCGGGCTCATGAAGGGAGCGGCCTACGGGGTAACCCGCTGCCGCTAGGAAGGTATTGGCAATACCCCCGCCCACAATCAGGCTGTCACAGGTGTTCGCCAGCTGCTCAAGTACGGCGAGTTTGGTCGACACCTTCGAGCCACCGACAATGGCCAACATCGGACGTGCGGGTTGTGCCAACGCGCTTTTCAATGCCAATAATTCTGCTGCAAGTAGCGGCCCCGCGCAGGCTACAGGGGCAAATTGGGCAACGCCGTGGGTCGATGCTTGAGCTCGATGGGCGGTGCCGAAGGCGTCCATGACAAAGACATCGCATAGCGCTGCGTAGCGCTGCGCAAGCGCTTCTGAATTCTTCTTTTCTCCGGCGTTGAAGCGCACGTTTTCCAGCAAAAGCACGTGGTCTTCCTTGGGCGTCGCCTGCTCCCAGTCTTTGATCAGCTCAACAGGTACCCCCAGAAGCTCGCTCAACCGATGAGCAACCGGTGCGAGGGAAAAGTGATCTTCCCAAACCCCTTCTTCTGGCCGCCCTAAATGAGACATCAGCATAACGGCTGCGCCAGACTTGAGCGCTTGCCGAATGGTTGGCAGCGTTGCCAGTAAGCGTGCGTCGCTGGTAACGCATCCGTTCTTAATGGGCACATTGAGATCCTCGCGGATCAGTACCCGCTTTCCACTAAGATCAAGCTCGTGCATTAGCCTCATGGCAGACTCCTGGTTGGGTTTCAGCGCTTAATTAGCGTACCCACGTATTGAACAATATCGAGCAGTCGCTGGGCATAGGCCCATTCATTATCAAACCAAACCAGTACTTTGACCAAGCGATCTCCTGCAACTTGAGTTTGGCTGGCATCTATTACACCGGAACAGCTCTCACCGTTGAAGTCGCAGGAAGCCAGAGGCTCAGTCGCAATACCTAGAATGCCGGCAAGACTACCTTCTGCAGCAGCAACAAGCGCATGGTTCACCGAAGCTGCGTCACAGCGCAGCTGTGTCTGCAGCGTTATATCAAGTGCCGAGACATTGAGGGTGGGCACTCGTAGTGCGTGTGCGGTGAGCTTGTTTGCCAGCTTGGGTAAGATTCTGGGAATTCCTACCGCCAACCCGGTATCCACCGGAATAATCGAGTGGAAAGCGGCTCGGGTTTTGCGCAAGTCCGTGTGATGGTAGGCGTCTAGCACTGGCTGGTCGTTCATTGCCGAGTGCACCGTGGTGATCGTGCCGGCCTCGATGCCAAAGGCATCATCAATAATTTTTAGCACCGGGCAGAGCGCGTTAGTGGTACAGGATCCCGCCGAAATAACCCGGTGATCCGCGTGCAGTTCTGATTGGTTGAGACCCCAAACAATGGTGGCGTCTACATCAGGCTGTGCTGGTTGAGAGAACAAAACACGGCGAGCGCCACTGCTAATATGTTGCTCTGCCGTTAACCGGTCGCTAAACGCCCCCGTACTTTCAATAACAAGATCAATCTCAAGGTCGCGCCATGGCAGGCTGTCTATCTGCGCCTGGCGCAGCAGCGCAATAGATTGCCCATTGACCTGAAGCGAATCATCAGTTCCCGTAACCGTGCCTGGAAAGCGACCGTGTGTTGAATCGTATCGCGCTAAGTGGGCCACAGTCTCTGGGTCGGCAATTTCATTGATCGCGGCGATCTCAACAGTTTCATGCAGCGACTGTCTTGCCGTCCAGGCACGCAAAACAGTGCGCCCTATGCGCCCAAAGCCATTGATGGCGATGCGTTGTTTCATGGGTATGTAAGCCGTGCTCAGCGGGCGCTAGTCAAGAAATACGTCTTCCACTGCCGCGATAACGTTTTCGACGGTAAAACCGAAGTGGGCCATGAGTTCACCCCCGGGTGCAGATTCACCGAAACTTTGCATGCCAACAACCCGGCCATCAAGACCCACAAACTTAAACCAATAGTCGGCATGCGCGGCTTCCACCGCAACCCGTGCCAGTACGTCACTGGGCAATACGGATTCCCGGTAGCTGACATCTTGCGCCATAAAGCGTTCGGCACAGGGCATAGAGACCACTCGAATACCTCGGCCCTTTTCGGTTAAGGATCGGGCGGCAGCGACGGCAAGACTCACCTCAGAACCCGTTGCAATAATAATGGCATCGAGCTCACCCTCCTCCGTAATCAAGGTGTACCCGCCGCGCTCTATGGCTTTGATGCCCGCTTCCTCGCGGTGTTGGTGCGCCAAGGTCTGCCGTGAAAAAATAAGGGCTGCAGGCCCGTCTTCGCGCAGCACCGCCATCTTCCAAGCTACCGCAGACTCTACCGTGTCGCAGGGGCGCCAGGTCTCGAGATTGGGTGTACTGCGAAGGGCAGTGAGCTGCTCGACAGGTTGATGCGTGGGCCCATCTTCACCCAGACCTATCGAGTCGTGGGTGTACACAAATAACACCCTTTGGCGCATGAGTGCTGCCATGCGAACAGCGTTTCGGGCGTACTCCATGAAGATAAGGAAAGTGGCGCCGTAAGGGATGAAGCCTTTATGCAAGGCGATACCGTTCATCATGGCGGACATCGCAAATTCACGGACACCGTAGTAAACGTAATTGCCCGAGGCGTCGGCTGCTGTGACGCCTTTGGAGCCCTGCCAAAGTGTCAGGTTAGAGCCAGCGAGGTCAGCTGAGCCACCCAGCATCTCGGGTAGCAAGGGTCCTAGAGCGTTAAGGGTTTGCTGCGATGCTTTTCTTGAGGCCATGTCGGTAGCAGCCTCGGCACACTGGGCAATGTAATCGTCAACTTGTGCCTCAAACCCGGCAGGAAGCGCACCTGCTAACCTTCTTGTCAGTTCTTCGGCTTGCTCAGGCGCGGCCTTTGCGAAGTCGGCAAATCTTGCCTGCCAGTCTTGCTCTTGCTCGGCACCACGTGTCCGTGCGTTCCAGCCGTCGTAGACAGCGTCAGGAATTTCAAAGGGCCCGTGTTCCCACCCCAAGGCAGTTCGGGTCGCTGCAATTTCATCGGCGCCCAGTGGAGCACCGTGACATGACTCAGTACCCTGCTTATTCGGCGCACCTTTGCCGATAATGGTGCGGCAGCAAATGAGGGTTGGTTTTTCTTCATCCTGCAGCGCGAGATCGATCGCTGCGCTGATACTCGCAGGGTCGTGGCCATCGACGTTTGGAATGACTTGCCCGCCATAACTTTCGAAGCGCTTCGTCGTATCGTCGGTGAACCAGCCGGTAACCTCGCCATCAATGGAAATACCATTGTCGTCATAAAAAGCGACGAGCTTGCCTAACCCAAGTGTCCCTGCGAGGGAGCAAGCTTCATGAGAGATTCCCTCCATCAGGCAGCCATCTCCGAGAAATGCCCAGGTTCGGTGATTAATGAGTTGATGCTTTTCTGTATTGAATTGGGCTGCAAGGGTCTTTTCGGCCAATGCCATACCGACGGCGTTTGCCAAACCCTGACCTAAAGGACCGGTTGTTGTTTCTACTCCGGGTGCATAGCCATACTCGGGGTGACCGGCGGTTTTGGCATGAAATTGTCGAAAGTTCTTGAGATCTTCAATGGTCAGGTTGTACCCCGAAAGATGTAGCAAACTGTACAGCAGCATGGAGCCATGGCCATTGGAGAGCACAAAGCGATCGCGGTCGGGCCACTCGGGATTGTTGGGATTGTGTTTGAGGTAGCCATTCCAAAGAACCTCTGCGATGTCCGCCATACCCATAGGGGCACCTGGGTGACCACTATTGGCCGCTTGCACGGCATCCATACTTAACGCCCTAATGGCATTGGCGAGTTGCAAGCGTGACGTCATAGTGACTCCGAGGGGTTAAGGGGGCAAAAGCGGTATTGTCGGCGATGCAACGGCCTCGGGCAAATGAAACTCGACGGCATCATGACGTAATTGCCGATTTACACGTATTATCCCCCCTCGACTCCCGCGGGAAAGCGGCCATGACAGATGCTTACATCAAACGAATCTTAAATGCTCGCGTTTATGACGTGGCGCATGAAACACCATTGAGTGATGCGCCCTTGATGACGCGGCGCCTGGGCAATCAGATATTTTTGAAACGAGAAGATCTCCAGCCTGTCTTTTCATTCAAGTTGCGCGGCGCGTACAACAAGATGATCAACCTAGATGAAGCCTCTCGCCGGAGAGGCGTGGTGGCCGCCTCTGCGGGAAACCATGCGCAAGGTGTGGCTCTGGCTGCTCAGAAATTATCAGTTAAGGCCAAAATTGTGATGCCGCTAACCACCCCAGCCATTAAGGTCGACGCGGTGCGAAACTACGGGGCCTCGGTGATTTTGCATGGTGATACCTTTGATGAGGCGGCCCAGCTCGCTGCTGAAATCGTTGATGCCGAGGGGATGACTTTCCTTCACCCTTTTGATGACCCTGATGTTATTGCCGGCCAAGGTACCGTTGCCGTTGAGTTATCCAGGCAGGCCCCGGCTCCTCTGGACTACGTTTTTGTTTGCGTCGGTGGCGGCGGGTTAATTGCAGGTATGGCGACTTACCTGCGTTACGTTTGGCCGAAAACCCAAATCATTGGCGTTGAGCCCGAAGACGCTGCCTGCGTT
>QXYP01000009.1:8111-9142 GCA_009886815.1 Halieaceae bacterium | reverse complement strand
CGGCGACCCGGTGCTTTTTGGTTTGCTGCCGCCACGAATGTCAATCAAAAACGAAGACACCTACCGTTACTGGGTCGATTTGCGCTCTCGAGCTTGGAAGGCCCGGGGTGTTGATCAAGCGCTGTTAAACCTCGGTCAGGCCGGCTATGCGCAGCTTTACAGCTACCGCTTTGATTGGGATGAGCAAGCTGAAAGTTGGTTCATTTCCTTTCCTAAGCTGCTGGGAGCGACACATGGGGGAGAGATTGCGTTTGTCATGGGAGCTCCCATGTTTGGGCCTATAGGCGATTATATGTACCCCGACACAGACTCTGCGCAGGAACTGACCGATATTATGATGACTGCGTGGGGTAATTTTGCCCGAACCGGGCAGCCTGGCGCTGTTGCAGGTAAAGGCTGGCCGCCTTTTTTAGCTGAGGCGCCTCACACCATGGTCTTAGACGGTGTAGCGGACATTAGGGTTGATATGGCTAGTCCCACGTTAGGTCAGCTATTGCGAGAGATTGAGGCACCCTCAAGTCTCGATAGCGCCGAGCGCTGCTTGTTGATGTGGGAAATGGTCACCAATATTGGTCAACCACTCTATGACGACTACGCCCGATGGAATAATGGCGAATGTGCTGAATTTGATGTTCGCGGTACTAAGGCGGCCATTGAAAATGCGCTAATAGAAACTTATGGGTCGACGTCCTTGCCCTAATGTGCGCAACGGTGTGCTCTCGACCCGCTATAGCGATGCATTACTCCTAAGTGCGAGGGTTGAAAACCTGTGGCCGATGAGAGCGCGAAAAAACCGGGGGTGAATAGGGCATGATGGTGGCAATAACGGGTGCATCGGGCTCGGGCAAATCGACCCTGGCGCAGTCACTGGTGCAGTTTGCTCAGACTAAGACTGATGGGCCCCGCACCTGTCTCTTGAGTCTCGATGCTTACTACCGAGACCTCAGTCATCTGTCGATCCCAGAACGTGAAGCCGTTAACTTTGACCGATTAGAGGCTATTGAACTGCCTCTTTTCAGCGATCATCTGGC
>QXYP01000009.1:5270-8029 GCA_009886815.1 Halieaceae bacterium | reverse complement strand
TCTGTAGACGAAACAACGGTTGCAGTGTGGAAAGCGCTAGCGCTTTAACGCTGCTCTTTTTGCCGGCTAACCCACTGAAAGTGTTTGGCCAGATCAGGGTCTTCTCGAAGTCTTGCTAGCGTGTTGTAAGACTTTGCTAACGTCATTTCGTCGAAGCGTTTATGAATACCCTTGTGGCAGCGTACACAAATCATAATGCCAGCATTGAGCTCGTTCTTTTTATAGTGACGACGAAAATGCACCCTTCGGTGCATTTTCTTGGGTATGAGATGGTGAAAGGTGAGCTTTACCCGGCGCTGGCAGCATGCGCAGGGTTCGACTGAACCACGTTGCCGTGGCCTACAATCACTCAGCGATTGCGAGGGCTGCGTCAAGTGTGCCGCGTAGTTTTTGACTGTCTGGTCCAACATTACTGCCAAAGTGCTCTACCACGTTACCCTGCGTATCAACCACATACTTGTTGAAATTCCAGGTGGGATACCCCTTTGCTTCGCCTAGACCCTTAAAGACGGGGTTAGCACCCTTGCCCCGAACCTCACTGGTGGCAATCATTGGAAAGCTGACGTCGTACTTTTCATAACAAACAGCGGCGACATCGCCCTCATCATTTTCCTCTTGGAAAAAGTCGTCACTCGAGAATCCAAGTACCACGAGTCCTTTGCTCTCGTACTCGCGATGTAGGGCTTCAAGTCCGTCAAATTGGGGGGTATAGCCGCAATTACTCGCGGTGTTTACGATCAGCATGGCTTTGCCTGCGTAGGCGTCGCAAAAGTTGACAGTTTCCTTGGAGCTTAATTTTCGCATTTCGTTGTTGAGGTATTCCGGACAGGCGTTGGCTGCGAGGCTGAAGGCCGCGGCAAAAAGTACGGTAACTCGACTGAATGTTTTCATAGTAGAACTCCAGTAGTAACACAGGGATTTAGTAGGTATTGGTTAAGTATTACGTCGATTTGTCGAGGCTGGATGTGGTCGAAGGGCAGTGCGTCTAAAAACACCGGTAATAGCCCTCTCAAGACTCATTCTGTTCTTAATCGGGGCTATGTTGTTTGCAAGACTGTTGGGGAGACTGTTGGCGGATTATCTTACATATGGGCAATGTCGTGGTCGTAGGGCTAGACACGGGTTTTGGTTCAGTGCCGTTAACGGGCCTAAAGGTGTTGCGTAAGGAAAGCGCTGAGTTGCCCGACGGTCCAAGCTTCGTGACATTTATAGGCGGCAACGTGGGTGCCCCAGCGCCCTTTATTGCTAACGCAGGCATCGTCAGCCGCTATTGCAGGCGCTACGGCTAACCCGATGTGGGCATTGGCCTCAGCCAGTGCCTGCGCAAAAGGCAGTCGAGTAATGGGGTCTGTTGGGTCCTGAATGATCAGTGTTGGAATCTCTAGGGATTCAGCCAGTTGACCAGCATCCAAAGGGCCGTAGGGCAGTTCGCCTAACCTGGTGGCCGCCCAGGCCATTGGAGCAAATAGCGTGGAGGGAAGACCAAAGGCAACCCAGCCTCCCTGCATGAGCGCGTCGGTTGTGTTCAACAAGGGGTCAATGAGTACCATGGCGTCCAGCGCCAGCCCTTGGGTGACTGCATAGATCGTGGTGGCCCCCCCCATGGACAGCGAGATGCCAATTTTAGGAACGGTTGAATACCCTTGACTATCTAGCCAGTCAGACACTGCGATGAGGTCGGGCCATTCTTTAGAACCCATACCAAGCTCGCCATCGGTAATTGGAGAGTTGCCGTGATTACGCATATCGATAGTAATGACTGACAGATCGAGTTCTACCAGTGTCCGATAAAACTCTAGGGAGGGTAAAAACCAAGATGTCCGATTAGAACCCGCACCGTGAGCAAATAACACCACACCCCTGGGCTTTTTGGCGGGCATCCACCAACCCTCAAGTTCGAGGCCATTGCTACTGACTCGTACGTCTTCATAGACAAGCCCAACATCGCCAGGAGTGGTACTCACAGGATTCTCAGACATCTGAACCGCCAGTTTAGGGCCCCAGATAACAGAGATCAGCAACCACAGGCTCAGTGTGAAACCCGTAATGGTGAAGAGCACTTTTAACAGCCTGCGCATGACTTTCAACCTTTATTAAACGCTAAGAATACGTCGCAGCAATCCGTCTTTATGACGACTCTGTTCACGCTTTAGCAGCAAATTTTTTATTTCCAGGTCGATAGCGTGTTCTACGTCGCCACGAATTCGCTCTTGCTGCTTTTGGGTCAGGTTGCGGCCTTGAAAGCCACTGAGATCGATGGGGGCACAAAAACTGTAAAAAGTTGTTTTTGGTTTGGGAATGGGGGTGCCCAACACGCCGGATGGCAAGGGCGGGACGAGGTCTGAGCGTAAGTCCGTCGGTAAAACGCCAAGCTGCATTAATAATTGCGTGAGCTGTGCCTGTTGAACCTCAGGTCCGGTTAGGTGCTGATCGAAGTATTCATCGGGCCCTACCGCGGCGAAGGGCACTATGGTGTAGCCCATCTTTGCCGCGAGTCGAATGAATCCGTAGCGATTTTTCCACATGAGCTCGTAACGCTGCTCAGGTAGTTTTACCGCTTCATAGGTGCCCCCCGGGTACAGCAACAGGTCCTGTCCCGCGGCCATCAAGGCGGTGACAACGTCAGCGTGGCCTAGCGCGGCCCCAAGCTCTATCACTGTGTCGGCATATTGGCGGCTTGCGAACAAGGTTTTATCGCCTAAGGGTCGCAGAAAGCGTCGATAATCGTTGTGCATTAAAATGTGGAAGACAAACGCATC
>QXYP01000009.1:0-5260 GCA_009886815.1 Halieaceae bacterium | reverse complement strand
TGGTTCCCCACAAATAGGGCGGGCTTGCCGGGTAGCTTTTCCAGACCAAAGAACGAGGGTTTGAACCACCGGCGCAGTAAAGCCGCAGAAAAACTGATGCCCGGACCCGAAGGCATTGACACGCCTAAAACCCGTTCAATATGTGTGGCTAATTGCATGTGTGGCGGCTTTTCGTCGGCCAAGGTTCTAGATCTCGTAGCGCAGAGGTGGGGAAGGTTAGCAGATTGCAGTCCATAATAATGCGAACTTCGTACACCTAGCGTCTACTTCTCAGTGATCTGCAAAATGATGCCACCCAAGCCAAAGCATTGGGCTTTATTACTATACCTCGTTGTATTTTGGGGTTTCGCTTTCGGTTTGATTGCCATGGCTTTGGAAGCCTTTCATCCCGTCGCCCTTGTTTGGGGTCGGTTGACTCTTGGCGCAATAGTCATGGCTTGTGTGCTGCTTTATAAACGGCTGAGCCTGCCCAAAGAGCCGATTTGGCTACTGAGGCTATTGGTACTGTCTGTCACGGGTAATGTTATGCCGTTTGTACTGATTGCTTGGGCAGAGCAGCACGTGGCCAGCGGAGAAGTGGGGCTGCTAATGGCTCTGATGCCTATTACAACGCTAGTTATGGGCCATTATTTGCTCACACATGAAAAGTTTACCCAGCAAAGGATGTTGGGCGTCTTTCTGGGGCTTGCGGGTGTCGCGTTGCTGCTGGGCGACGATTGGTGGGTTTATGGCGGGGAAATGCGCTTGTCGGGGCAGCTGGTAACATTGCTGGCGACTTTCTGCTACGCGGCCAATGGCATTTATGCGAAACGACTTCCGGTCATTGATCCCGTCGTATTGTCTGCAGGGTCGCTCACTGTAGGCTCAATACTACTTTTGGTGCCGGCTATGTGGATTCAGGACTGGAGTCAGGCTTGGGGTGTGGCCACGCCATGGTTCGCGCTTTTCGTATTGGGCACGATGGCTACGGGTGTCGCTACTTGGGTTTACTTTATTGTGGTCGGCGAGGTGGGTCCGGGCTTCTTATCAACGATTAACTATCTCATTCCCGGCGTCGCTTTTTTAGTAGGTATAGCGGTTTTAGGGGAGACGGCAGGATGGCCACAGTTCATGGCACTGTTGCTCATACTAAGCGGTGTTTGGCTAATTCAGCCAAGGCATCCCAAGTTGCTGCAGGCCCCGCGGCAATCCCTTAAAGATTGAAGCGATCACGCAAAAAGTAAGCGACACCATCTTCTGCATGATGGCCTATGATGCGCGTTGCCTGTTCCTTCACCTCATCGTCAGCGTTAGCCGTGGCGTATGACTCATCGGCGACTGCGAACATACTGAGGTCGTTGTCGCCATCGCCAAACACAATAATATCGCTGTAACCTAACTCCTCGCGCAGGGTGTTAATGCCGTTGCCTTTACTGCCCTGGCTGTGATGAATATCCATCCATGACAGGCCTTGCGATTGAATGGCTGTGCCTGTGTACGCGACTAATCCCGGCTCATCAGCAATTGAATTCACGATGGTGCTGATATCGGCTGCTGGACCCATGCCACTGAGGTTGATGACCTGTACGTTCTTGGGCATGGTTGTTAGGGGCTCAAGAGGTAGGTGCCGTTCGTCTTCAAAAAGTTGTGCCAGCCGATTTTCAGCTTCGCTCTTGAGGGGCCCGTGGTAAACCGCATGGCGACCTGTTGCATCAAGAGTGAAGAGGAATGGCGTGATTTCCTGCAGGGTCATCGACTCTAGGACATGCCACACCTCTTGCTGAGTCAGCAGATGGCGATGGCTGTAGTCTTTTTGTTCAGGACACCAAATGACGGCACCATTTTTCAGTATATGGGGCAGTTCAAACTGAAATCCCTTTAAGGGGCCCAGGGCCGCCTGTAAGGTGCGTCCTGTAGCCACGGTATAAGCAATCCCCGATTGCCGTAACAACGTGAGGGTTTCGGCGGTGAAAGGCGTGACCTCTGATTGGGCGTTGAGGAGTGTGCCATCCATGTCAAACACGACGAGCGTCACGCAGTACCTACTTGAGTTAGTGACATGGTTTGATTTCCTTAAGCGGGCTTTACAGGCAAATTTTCTAGTGCGCGACCAGAGTTAAGTCATTGGTGAGTGATGCTTGTATCTCTGTGTTCACGGCAAACTTTTCGATCGGATAAGCGGCATGATCAACGCCTGCGTACAGGGTGGTACCCGCTTTTAGCGCTGTAATCTGTTCAACGGAGAGTTCGAATCTCAAAAAATGAACCGCCGAGGTTTTCTCCGCGTTTTCTCTTTCAAGATCTTCATCGGCAATAGGTATGATTCGGTCCAGGTCTCCCACTTGCAGCCAGACTAAATCTTCAATGCCTTTCATTTCTGAGAGGCGCTGAGCGCGCTCTACAGGATCACCAAACTCAATCATGAAAGTGGCCTTCCAATTGTGACCATCGGGTATTAGAGGGTTGTAAGCACTGAGTTCTTCTTCTATGCCGGCTGCCTCGAAGGTCTTCTCAATGCGCAACATCTCCTGAACCTGGTAGCGAATAGTGACGTCGTCCTCGAAGTACAGGCGCGCATGTCGTCCCAATGCCAGTTGACGCGTCTTTTTGTGCGCCATGACCTCTGTGCGGAACTCATTGCGACGTAGGGCGTACTCTTCTAGCGACCAGAGGTCCTCGCGTCTTAGTTGTGCCATGGTTTCGTTTCCTTTAATTGTCGGCTATTGGCCGTAGGCCATGCGCAAAAGTGTCATGGGGTGCAATGCGGTCTCGACGGACTCCGCCAAGTCGGCGATCTGAGCTCCAGCCATTGGGCAGTCGCTAATAAAGTGATCAGGAGCCTGTGCATCCACCTTTTTTACAGTAGGTCGCGCGATTTTAACCGACTTGGCGCGGGTTTCACTTTTGACAGCATAGGTGCCGTCATGACCGGAGCAGCGCTCGTAAGGGACGACGTTGCTATCTGCAACAAGAGCCAGAACGTCCCGTGTCTTCAGCCCAATATTTTGGACCCGCTGGTGACACGCGACCTGATAGGCCACGCTGCCAATAGCATTGGGAAACTCTGTATTTAAAGCGCCACCTTTGTGACGCAGCCACAAATACTCAAAGGGATCATAAAAAGCCTGTTTCACTTTTTGTACCTGAGGATCATCGGGGTACATGAGGGGCAGTTCTTGCTTGTACATCAACACACACGAGGGAATGGGTGCGATTAAATCGTAGCCCCTGTCTACAAGATCGGCGAGAACGGGAATGTTGGCCTGTTTAAGGGCATCTACCGCGGCTAAATCACCCAGCTCGAATTTGGGCATGCCGCAGCACTTTTCTTTAGGCACTACGTCTATATGCATGCCGTTATGCTGAAAAACTTTCACGAAATCTTCGCCCACTTCAGGGCTGTTGTAGTTGCCATAACAGGTCGCATACAGGGCAACTTTGCCCGTTGTCTCACCAATGGGTTTTGGTTCGATTGTTTTGATCAGTGGCGCCACCCGCTTTCTAAGTGTCTTGGCATGCATGCGGGGCAGAGGAGCTTCGTGGTGAATGTTCAGTGCCTTGTCGACGACTTTCCTGAAGCTGGCGTTACCGTTGAGCGCGTTAACCGTGATATCGATCAAGGGTATCGACATCATGCCCAGCATCGTGTCGGTGCTGGTCAAGGATCTGTCGCGAAGTGTTCCACCGGTTTCGCGAAACTTAATGGCTTTTGCGCGCAGCATTAAATGGGGGAAATCGAGGTTAAATTCGTGAGGCGGAACATAAGGGCATTTGGTCAAAAAACACAGGTCGCAGAGATAGCATTGATCAACCACCTGGGTGTAATCCTCGCGATCTACACCATCGACTTCAAAGGTTTCTGACTCATCAATGAGATCAAAAAGGGTAGGGAAGGAGTCGCACAAGCTAACGCAGCGCCGGCAGACATGACAAATATCAAAAACCCGCTCTAACTCGTCGTTAAGCGAATCTTTGACCCAAAAATCATCACTTTTCCAGTCAATAGGGTGCCGTGTGGGCGCTTCTAGGCTTCCTTCTCGCATCGTGGACTTCCGTATTCTGGCGGTTTTCTAAGGAGAAAAGAAAGGGGAGCGCAGCGCGCTCCCCTTAATCAGTCGTCGTTACTGTTTAGTCTTCCATGGTATCCAGTGTTTTTTGAAACTTATTGGCGTGGCTGCGCTCGGCTTTAGCCAGCGTTTCAAACCAGTCAGCAATTTCGTCAAACCCTTCTTCTCGCGCGGAGCTGGCCATTCCCGGGTACATGTCTGTGTACTCGTGTGTTTCACCGGCAATGGAGGCTTCTAGGTTTTTACGCGTATCGCCCATGGGCAGGCCAGTCGCAGGATCGCCAACAGCTTCCAAATACTCCAGGTGCCCGTGAGCATGGCCAGTTTCACCTTCGGCAGTAGATCTGAAGACGGCAGCAACATCGTTGTAGCCCTCTACATCGGCTTTGGCGGCGAAGTAAAGATAGCGTCGGTTAGCCTGAGATTCGCCTGCAAAGGCGTCCTTCAGATTTTTTTCGGTTTTAGTACCTTTGAGTTCCATGCGTTCTCTCCTGGAATCGATATACGGTGACGCTTGAGTCCCTGCGTCACTAACAGGGTGCTACTAATATACCGAACCCGAGTACTTTTGGCTTACATAGATTTTTTGAACGATATGATCGAAAATTACGATCATTGATTTTTTCGACTATTTTCGACTACAGGGCGCGATAAATGGCTAGACAACCGACACTCAAGCAACTGAAGTATCTTTGTGCCGTGGCAGAGCATCAGCATTTTGGCCGTGCTGCAGAAGCGTCTTATGTTAGTCAGAGCACGCTCAGCGCGGGTATTCAAGAGTTAGAAGAAACGCTGTCGGCATCGCTCATTGAACGTAACAACCGCAAGGTGCTTTTGACGAGCCTTGGTCACGACGTGGTACAGCGTGCCCATAATATTCTTGTCGAAGTGGAAGAGTTGGTCTCGGTGTGTGCTGCTTCGGGAGAGCCTTTCACTGGGAAAATGCGGTTGGGCGTGATTCCCACGATTGCGCCGTTTATTCTGCCCCAGCTTCTCGGGAGCCTGCGCACAGAGTACCCAGACTTTAAACTCTATATTCGTGAAGACCTGAGTCATCAGTTGGTGACAGCTTTACACGCAGGTGAGCTCGATGTTTTGTTATTGGCGCTCCCGTTTCCCGCCGATTCAGTAGAGGTTGTGTCATTGATGGCAGATGACTTTCTGCTAGCCAGCCCCCGTCAGCACCCGTTGGCTAATAGCCGGACCTTAGCTAC
>QXYP01000089.1 GCA_009886815.1 Halieaceae bacterium | reverse complement strand
AGCGACTGCGCAGGGTCAATCCCCAGCTAAATCTGCTGAGCCAGGATCATATTGGGCTCGCACAGATTGCTGTTCAAAAAGATCTCCCTCAGGGCCCCTTTACGGGCGTGCCTTTTTTGCTAAAAGATTTAGGCATTCAGATGAGGGGCACAGTCACCAGCTCAGGGTCGGCGCTTCATGCTCATGCGATTGCGGGGACAGATTCTGAAATTGTTCGGCGTTTTAAAAATGCGGGCCTCGTTATCTTTGGCAAGACCAATACTCCCGAGTTTGGATTGGCGCTGACAACTGAGGGGAAGTTTTTGGGGGATTGTCTCAACCCATGGAATCTGAATCACAGCACCGGGGGCTCCAGTGGGGGTTCCGCCGCTGCAGTGGCGGCGGGCGTCGTTCCGATGGCCCATGCTACAGACGGCGGTGGCTCAATTCGGGTGCCCGCAACTTTCTGCGGTCTTTTGGGGCTAAAACCAACTCGGGGGCTAACCCCTGGGGGACGCGGATCGGGCATGTCAGTCGGCCATGTTGTTACGCGATCGGTTCGCGATAGTGCGCTCATGCTTGAAGCTTTAGCCGGCTATGAACCCGGCGCGCCGTTTGGACTGGGGCTGCCTAATTCGGGCTTCTTTAAAGCGGTCACAGCCGACCCTGTGCCTTTAAAAATTGCGATTAACCTCAGTGAGCCTAGGGTTGATATTGATCCGGAGGTGCGTGCTGCCGTTGTGACCGCTGGGGAACTTCTTGAATCCTTGGGGCACTCGGTGGAGGAGGCGGCGCCGGGCATTAACTATGATCGTCTGAACGAGGTTCAGAACACGCTAATAGCGAGCAGTACGACTAGCTGGTTGAATAAGGTCAGTCGAGATCGTGGGTATCCCATAGCGCTCGAAGAGCTAGAGCCAATGACCCATATGATTCGTCGGGAAGGCGCCAAGGTCTCGGGTGCCGAAGTCTCGAGTGCCCTGCAAATGATGCAGCAGTTCGGCCTCGAAATGGCAAAGTTTCACAACGACTTTGACCTGGTTTTGCAGCCCGTTGCAGCCACTCCCGCTCCAAAACTCGCGGCTATTACCTATCAAGAGGGTGATGACCTAGAGTCCTATACGAAACGTTTTAAGGCTGTTTCAGCCTTTACGCACCTCTACAATATGACGGGACAGCCCTCGATAGCGGTCCCCTTTACAACGAGTCGGTCTGGTCTGCCCATTGGTATTATGCTGTCCGCTGCAATGGGTGGCGATGCTGCCTTGCTGGGATTGGCAGCACAGCTGGAACGGGCTAACCCTTGGCGTCATCGCAGACCCTTGATTTGGTCGGGCACCTAAAACACAGCAGCAGGATAAAAACATGTCTCCAACACGTAAAACCGGATTAGTCGCTCATGAACTGTATATGTGGCACGACACAGGCAACTACGCCGGTCCCATGCCCTACGGTAATCCGGTGCAGCCTGGAACTCACGCCGAAAACCCAGAGACCAAGCGCCGCTTTCGCAATCTACTCGAAGTGGCGGGCATGAATGATGCACTCACCCATATCAAACCGCGCTCTGCGACAGAGGCAGAGATTCTTCGCTTTCATACGCCTGAGCATTTGGCCAATGTGCGACGCATTAGCGCCGATACCGGTGGTGATGCTGGCTTTTTTACACCGGCGGGTCGTGGCAGCTATGAAATAGCCATGCTCTCCGCTGGCGGCGTATTGAGCGCACTAGAGGCGATCATGGCAGGGGAGATCGACAACGCCTATGCCTTGGTAAGGCCTCCCGGCCATCATGCGATCGCCGGTGAAGGAATGGGGTTTTGTATTTTTGGCAATGCGGCGATTGCCGGATTTCACGCGTTAGAGAGTTTGGGGGTAAAGCGCATTGCCTTTGTCGATTGGGATGTTCATCACGGTAACGGCACCCAGAGTGCGTTTTACGATGATCCTCGTGCGCTGACCATATCAGTGCACCAAGATAATTGTTTTCCGCCGGACTCTGGGCATATTCATGAAGTGGGTGAGGGGGCAGGTCAGGGTTACAACATTAATGTTCCGTTACCGCCGGGTTCAGGTGTTGGTGCTTATGAAGCGGTTTTTGATCAGATCATCATTCCCGCACTCGATGCCTTTGCACCTGAACTCATTATTGTGCCCAGCGGTTTCGACGCTGGGGCCTATGACCCCTTAGGGCGCATGCAAATGCATAGTGACGGCTACCGGAGTCTTACTGAAAAACTGTTGTCTGCGGCTGCTCGGAATTGTCAGGGTAAAATTTTAATGACTCATGAGGGCGGCTATAACAGTTGGACCGTTCCTTTTTTTGGCTTGGCCGTTATGGAGTCTTTAGCAGGGTATGCCACAGGAACGGAGGATCCGTTTCTACCATTGCATGCGGGTTTGGGAGGACAAGATTTACAGCCGCACCAGCAAGCCGCGATCGACGCGGCAAAGCCCCTACTGGCAAATCTGACCTAAGGTGTGTCGCTATTGATGGCACTGCAGGGCATGGGCATTATTGCTGTTCGTGCGTGTGCTGAACCCAGGGTGCTCCTTGTTGGAGCATGGCTGCGGCTAACGATAATCACCCGGCAGTACGCATTATTGTGGTTTTTTACGGTGGTTCTTTAGCGTGGCTCCTTAGCGTGGTTATTCGGCTACCGGTCTCGTCTGCGCACGCAATATTATCCCTGCATATTACCGATCAGTAAGCCCGCTATTAAAGGCAGACTCGTTGCCGCGCAGAGCACCAGCGCCAAGCCAAAAATATGCTTTAGGCGCAGTCCCGTCAGCGCCAACAAAGGGATCGCAACAAAGGGCTGAATAAGGTTAGTCCACTGATCTCCATAAGCGACCGACATAGCAGTCAGCCCCAGATCAACATCTAACAACTTAGCCGCCTCGATAAATGCAGGACCTTGCAGCGCCCATTGGGCGCCACCAGATGGAATAAAAATATTAATCAGTCCCGCTGAGAGAAACGCGATCACCGGTAGTGTCGTTTGTGTCGCAATGGCCACAAGCCCTTGAGTGAACTGTTGCGCCAAGCCACTTTGGATTGCCATGCCCATGATTCCTGCGTAAAGCGGGTATTGCAGTAGGGTCGGTGCTGCGACACGGGCACCATCGGCAAATAGAGCACTGTAATGGGGCAGCGACCTCACGAGTAGGAGGCCTGCAGCCAAGAACGTCCAGTTTACGATATTCAGCTCCAGCGAGAGTCCTTTTTGGGCAAACCAGCCAACAACGTAAGCTGCGAGTACTAAACCTGTGAGCAAAGACCAACGCCTACGGCCCTGCGCGGGCTGGGTAGCGGGGCTTTCCTCGAAAGAAGTTTCAAGGGGCGTTACCAAGTCTTCTGGTATGTAAGGTTCTTTCAGGTCAAATTGTCTGTGCAATGCTAAAACGGTGACGATAATGACGGTTAAGGTGGTGACTATGGATAGCAGATTCCAATGGGTTAGCAGTGTTTCCTGAATAGGAATCAGCCGGCCAATAATTTCCTGTGTGGGATTGCCTTCGGTAGCTACGGCGAGAGCAATAGACGAGGAATAACCCATTTCCCATACCGCATAGCCACTCAAAGCTCCGACAGCCATGAGTGGAAAATGTACCGGATTGTTGCGCGTGACCGCTTCCCGAGCAATTTCCCTTGCAACCAATGCACCCGTAATAGGCCCCAGAGGCCAGGAGATGAGATAAAACGCAGCTGCGGTAAGTATGACGAGAACGTAGGCCTGCGCAGGGGTTTTCGCTAATCCAGCAAGACGCTTAAGCCCACTTTGCATGAGAGGGGTTTGGGCGAGTACATAGGCCAAAATAATGGTGAGACCTATTTGCATGGTGAACGTGAGCAGGGCGCTCAGAGAGTCCCCCCACTTCATTAACAGGGCAGTGGGCGGTGTAGGCGTTAAAACTACAGCCAGTAAGGCCATAAAAGCAGTGAGTGTCAGAGCAAATGATAAGGGGTCGGGAAGTCGGTTCTCAATGAATTCCTGAAAGCGCTCAAGCCACCCCATGGGAAACCTCCAAAGCAGTGAGCGGCGCTTTTTGCCAATGGCCGGTTTGCTGCTGAAAGGCATAGGCGAGCCTAAGAACACCCCAGTCGTCACCCGCCTTGCCCACAATTTGAAGCCCAACAGGGAGCCCATCTGAATTGAAGCCTGCCGGTATAGAAAGACAGGGCACATCGAAAGGACTCAATATGCAGCAACTCGACATCCAATCAATATAGCTCTGCATTTGTGTTTTATTGATGGTGGTCGGAAACTCAAGCTCAATAGGAAATGGCATGACTTGCGTGACCGGTAGTAGTAAATAGTCGAAGCGATCAAAAAGAGATATCAGCGCTTTCTGGAAGCGCGTCCGCTGTGATTCGGCTTGAGTCAGCACATCGCCGGTGAGCTCCAGCCCCAGCTTTATATTATTAAGTACGGTGGTTTTCATTTTGTCGTGATCCGAACGGTAGAGGTCTCCCAGCCCTTCGGCAAAGGCGGCCGCTCTCAACAGGGTAAATACCCCCATAGCACCGTTTAGCTCGCAGAGGTCAACCTCCTCGATAGTGGGGTAAAGGTTTTGCATAGCTGTCACGGCGCCACTGAGAACTGACAACACGGATGGCTCAATGGGCAGGCCCGCGGGGTTAGGCGCCCAACCCAAACGTAGGTGCTTGGGAGCGTCGGTTAGGGCTGGGGTCGAAGGGAGAGCGCCAAGATCCAGTGAGCGCGGATCTCGTGAATCAGCGCCGGCCATGATTCGGAGCATAGCTGCACAATCTTCGACGGTTCTCGCCATGGGGCCCTCTACGGCCATACGACTAAAGGTTTCTTTTGCTTTTGGAAGTGTGGGAACGCGCCCCATGGTTGGCCGCAGTCCTACGACGTTACAAAATGCCGCCGGATTGCGCAGCGACCCACCCATATCAGAGCCGTCGGCAAGAGCTACCATGCCAGAGGCTAGGGCAGCAGCTGCGCCACCAGAACTGCCTCCTGCAGTTTTTAGGGTGTCATAGGGATTCCGGGTAACCCCAAATAGTGGATTAAAGGTGTGTGACCCGGCGCCAAATTCAGGGGTATTGGTTTTGCCAATAATGATGCCGCCGGCCGCTCTTAGCCTAGATACAAAAAGGCTGTCGACATCGGGAACGTGCTGGGCATAAATAGGGGAACCCTGAGTGGTCAAAACCCCACGGGTGTCTGCGAGGTCTTTTATCGCTAGGGGTAGTCCGGCTAGCTCTGGCAGTTTCTGCCCTTGATGCCTTGCGTCATCTACGCGTTGTGCGGCCTCGAGACTTTGCTCTAGAGGAACTAAAGTACAAATCGCGTTAATACGAGGATTTTCCTGAGCGATGCGATCGTAGGTCCATTGCATCAGTGAAACTGCAGAGAGTTCACCTGAGGCCAACGCATCCATTAAATCGACGGCCCGGGGGCGAGATTCTGCTAGATGACTGTGCTGTGGATCGCCCTTCGACATATGTGATTCTCTAAATGTATCCCGTCGAGCCTAGAAGATCGCGCTCAGATTTCATTGCCATTATCGGCCATAACGTTGACAGTTTGTGAAGAATAAGCCGAACCCCATGAAAAGCTGGGCAGCGTTACGCGTTTTTGGAGGAGGGGCAGACCCATTTGATGTTTTCACTCCTCAAACACCACAGCACACTGATATGCTTAAAGCACTTACTCTCGCGAATATGCTCATGACTCAGAGACAAAAACCAAGGTCGGTTGCAGCCGGTGGCATTAAAACCCCTGCAGCCAGTAACATGCGCCGCTTCGATCAGTCATTACCAATGACCCTGTTAAAAGCCCATGAAGCAGTGCTTAGAACGTTTATCCCACATTTGCGTGCTCATGACCTGTCCACTCAACAGTGGCGAGTTATGCGAGCATTGGCAGAAAGTGAGTCTCTCGATGTTAGCGAGCTGGCCTCTGCCTGCTCGTTGTTACGGCCCAGTGTGAGTCGCATCGTTCAAAACCTGGAAAGCCGCAATATTGTACAACGACAATCCTGCGACCGAGACAGTCGTCGTTCTTTGGTTTCTATCACGTCACACGGATTAGAGCTGATCGCAGCTATCGCGCCAGAGTCGGAGGCGCGCTATCAGTATATAGAATCCCAGTTTGGTGCTGAGAATCTGAGTGGGCTTTATGAGCTGCTGAATGAATTAATCGCGGCCCTCGATAGTGCTGCCCCACCTTTTGGCAGTCTCAGTAATGAGGAGTTGCCCGCTGATTAATCGGGCTAAGCGTCGCTGTGTCGCTAGAGGTATCGACCACCTTGGAGCTGGCTAAGCCAAGGCAGCTTTGGTGTCGCTGTATTTGTGGAGAAGGCAGGGTGTGCATTGATTGAGCTGAGGGGGTATGCCCCCAGCTCAAGTTTGTTGCCAATCAAGGCCCGAGATGGGCGTCGCTCGCTATTAGGCAACCT
>QXYP01000088.1:2147-3916 GCA_009886815.1 Halieaceae bacterium | reverse complement strand
GGTTCAAATCCTCTCACACCGACCATGAAATGCGATCAGATGCAGGGTCGCTGGCGCTCTGCTCAACAACAGGGCAGACCTCCATATCCCATTGTCGCCATGCTACTTCCCACCACCTTTAGCGGCCATCTAGCACGCCACTAAAAATTTAAACCAAGCCCCACATTAACTCTGGAGGGGTTCGCAATGCGATCGGATTGTTGGATTCGCAATCCCCCATGCCGGGTTACACCACCCAACATGAATAGGTAGGCATTCGAGCAGCCCATAAGCACTAAGCTTTGACAGACAGACAAAACGCACAAAAAGCCGGCGACCGCGACGGATCCCTCACCCATTAGCCGTATCAGTTGTGAGGCGAGCAAAAATCACCTGCCTCAAACTGCCCTTTTAGAGCTGCTGAGGAATACACAATGAAGACTCGAACTACACTTTTGATAACGATAGTGATGTCATTGGGGGCCAACGCCGCACTAGCTGTTACGTCGGGTATAGACCAGCGTCAGAGCAACCAGGAAGCCCGTATAGAGCAGGGTGTTCGCAGTGGTGAACTTACCAAAAAGGAGTCTGTTCGCTTAGTGCGGGGGCAGGTTGAGCTCCAGAAAATGGAAAACCGCAGCAAGCGTGATGGTGTGGTTACAAAAAGGGAGCGCGCTCGACTGCACAAAAAGGCGAGTGGGGAGTCCGGCAGGATCTACCGAAACAAGCACGATGGCAGTCGTCGCGCTAGCAAGTTGGCCTATTAACTGTATTAGCCGGGAAAATCTCGACCCATGCACAGATAACCAGCACCCGAAATAACCCGAGCCGGCGGCGTAACAACATGCCGTTTTTTTGGACAAAGCCCGTCGAAACGCTTCGACAAAAACGAAGTTAGGGAAGACATTGACATGCCGATTTACAAAAAGCTACTACGAACCAGCCTGTGTGTTGCCTTATTGATCTTTAGCAACTTCACGATTTCTGCGAGCCAAATGGGCCCTTTTAATGCCCTCATGAGTGCAGTGCAAGGGGCGCGATCTGGCGAGCCTGTACTGCCCACCCCAACCCTTTCACTTTCCGCTTCTACAGAGAGTGCATTGATTGGTGCTGCATTCACGCTCAGCTGGTCATCTACCCATGCCACCAACTGCTCGGCATCGGGCAGTTGGAGTGGCGACAAGTCGACCTCGGGAAGTGAAACGATTTCTGGGGAAGTGGCAGGCAGCAATACTTACGAACTCACTTGCTTGGGCGTGCGAGGCGAACGCTCAGCCAGCGTTTCTGTTGAAATCACTGGCCCTGTTGCCGCGTTATGGGACTACACCGATATAGCCTACGGAACCGAAGATCCCAGCCGTCAGTGGCTCAATATTCGCTTGGCTTATGACCAGACCGAGCCCTCACCGGTCTACCTTTTTGCACATGGTAACGGTGGCTCCGCTAACGGCATGTCCCGCAAGCAACTCCACACCATAGCCAGCGAGGGCTATACCACCGTGAGCTGGGAGTCCATTGTTACGCTTGAAGGCGAGGCCGATCTGCTAACCGCCGTCGCCGATGCACAGGTGATGTTCGATTGGGTGCTTGCCAACGCTGCTACCTACAACATGGATCCGGACCATATAGTGGTCGGTGGGCGCTCCCGCGGCTCGATTATCAGTTGGCAAATGGCGCACAGTAATCACCCTTCAATTGAGGGAATTTACATGTACAACGCCCTGCCCAGAGGGGCCTGGCAAGGGGAGGACTGGACCCCCGATGACGATGTTAACCCCAATAGTCCCATG
>QXYP01000088.1:0-2137 GCA_009886815.1 Halieaceae bacterium | reverse complement strand
GTATCTGGTGTATGGCCCAGATTTTGACGACGACGACGGCCATAACCCCACATACGCCGATCCGGTTATTGCCCGCTATGACGAGTTGGACATTGGCACCCGCATGACCCGCTATGTGGATATGTGGGGCGACTTCCAGAATGAGCAGGGAAATTGGATAAACGATGGGGAATTGATGCACTACTTCCCCGAGTTTGTGGCGACGCTTCAGGGCAGCGCGACCCCCCCCGTCATCGCCTCTAACTCGCTGTTTATAGGCCACAGCTTTTTTGCACCGATCGCCCGTCAGATGCCTTTTCATGCCGCGCAACTAGAACGCAATGACTATACCCAACATGTTGAACAGTCTGGCGGTGAAACGGGCACTCCCTTGGCGCTTTGGCAAGACGAGGAGCACCGCGAGAATATTCAGGCCGTCCTCGACACCGGTGACGTGGAGGTTTTTGGTATGACCTTTGGCCCCAACGGTGGTTATGAACTCTGGATTGACTATGCCCTATCAAAAAACCCCAATACCCGATTTGTCATCGGCATTCCCTGGATAGACTTCCCAGCTGATTACGATACCGCCACTTATGGCAACACATACAGCGAGGGATTAGAGGCTATTTGGATGGGGTTTGGAGCATTACAAGCCTCGTATCCCGACGTTGACATAACCTTCATGCCCTATGGCCTCGCCGCGGTAGAACTTCGGTACCTGTTTGAAGCTGGCCAACTGCCGGGCATTACTCAATTGATCGGTGATAATCCTGAGACATCGTTATTCAAAGATGCGAAAGGTCACGGCCACGCTGGGGGGCTGTTGTTGGATTTAGCCGAGTTTATTTGGTTAAAGGCAATCTTTGGGATTGATCTGGAAAGCTATAACTATGACGCTGGCCACGGTATAGATTTGAAAGAAATTGCTCAAACCATTGTGAGTGATTACGGGTACTATTTTGAGTAAAGCCGTTGACTGAATTTAGGGCGGCCCTTACTGGGGCTGCCCACTAGGTTTTCCATGGAAAAACCTTTGGGCTTCCGGTCAAAGACCATAACCCTATCCAAATAACAATTGGCAGGCCGAAAATGAGCACTCTCTCGCCTCTTAGGACTTGGTCAAAGTAGAACTCAAACATCCACGGAAAATCCTGTTGTGGTACCCCTATGGCTTCGAGGGAGAAAAGGGTCACAGCGATGAGGGTGAGATGCGCGAACGCCCACCAAGACAATACAGTACAGATCCCGGCTTTCATTACTTTTCTCCTCTCCTGTCGTTTCCCGAATCATATGACAGACAGAGGGAAGTGGAGCGAATTTCTCTCTAACCTGTGTTGTTACTGTAGAAAGGCATTTCAGCGACTGGCCTTCTGTGACTAAAGCTTGTTAGGGTCTCAGGGGTTTGGCGGCGGAGAATTCATGGTGAGTGGTATAAAACAGAATCTGACGCGGTTGTTGTCATGGTACGCATTTCTGCACGCCGTCACTTTGTCGGCCATCCTATTTGTGCACTTCGTCCTTAATATCGATATGACACTCTTGGGAAAACCCGGCAAGCTTCTGGAAGCCTACTTCCTCGATCTGCTTGGTAGAAATATAGCGATCAGTCTTTCGCCTGTTTTGTGGTTGATACTGCGTCTCTTAACAGGCAGTGCACGAATACTCCCCTGGCGATTTTAGTGCCACGCCATGCTGTAGCCGAGCTCACGTTGAGTGTGGCGGTGTCGTTAAATGCGTAAGAAACGTTAGGGCTGAGAGGGCTTACACAACAGCGGAATGAGGTAGAGCCAGCCTAGAACGGGGACAGGAAATACCCAGAGCGCGGCCCACCAGCCCGACCTTCCAATATCGTGCAGCCGTCTCACTGTTGCCGATGTCGTTGGAATAGCCATGATGGGGCGATACAACAACACAAGTAGCCCCACCTCAGGATCAACCATGCCCATGGGTATGAAGTTGCCCAAAGGCAGATCGAGTAGGCTGATGGTGGTAGCGGCCGTGGCTTCGTCGATGATTGCGACCACTCCATACATCAACATAAAAAACAGCATAAAAAACCAGAATTCGGCTCTTGAGGCCGTACCTTTGAAGTCAAAAGTCTGCTTAATACCTAGCTTTACTGCGTTGAAAAACATCGACATGTCATGCTCCTGCT
>QXYP01000087.1 GCA_009886815.1 Halieaceae bacterium | reverse complement strand
AGCGAACCTCAGTC
Source organism: Halieaceae bacterium (assembly GCA_009886815.1). Classification (GTDB taxonomy): domain Bacteria; phylum Pseudomonadota; class Gammaproteobacteria; order Pseudomonadales; family Halieaceae; genus Luminiphilus. The sequence continues at coordinate 7,562 of QXYP01000087.1, read as the reverse complement.
GCATTGACTGCGGGCACCGAGCTGCTGCTGCCCGGCACGCGAGACTTTGAGGTCAGCGCCGCGGGAACACTGCCTACGGGGTTCGATCCGGGCTCCCTTTACGGTTCGCGGAATCACCCACGAGCCTTACAAATGACGGTATTTGCCGCATCAGACGCTCTGGCCGATCTGGGGATTGATTGGACTGAAGTTGAAGCCCGGGTATCACCCGATGCGGTCAGTGTGTATGTCAGTAGCTCCATGGGTCAGCTGGATGAGAACGGTACCGGCGGTATGCTCAGGGGTAGAGCATTGGGCAAGCGTGTGACGTCGAAGCAATGTCCCTTAGGGTTCGCCGAGATGCCAGGGGACTTTATCAATGCCTATGTACTGGGCTCTTTAGGCAGCACGGGTCCGGCTTTAGGAGCCTGTGCCACATTTCTCTACAACCTTAGACTGGCAGTGCAAGACATTCGCAGTGGTCGCGCGCGGGTCGCGATTGTTGGGGCCGCAGAGGCACCGGTTGTCGCTGAGGTGATGGAGGGCTACGCCGCAATGGGTGCGTTGGCGTCTGACAAAGCGCTTCGTGCCCTAGATGGACTCTCAGATGATGTGCGGCCTGACGCGCGCAGAGCCTGTCGCCCGTTTGGAGAAAACTGTGGTTTTACGATGTCAGAGTCGGCGCAAATCATGGTGCTGTTTGATGATGAGCTTGCACTAGAGCTGGGGGCCCCCACTTTGGCGGCAATTCCCGATGTGTTTGTCAGCGCCGATGGCCCCAAGAAATCAATTAGCGGCCCCGGTATCGGAAATTATGTGACCTTTGCAAAATCTGCGGCATTGTTAAAAAATTTACTGGGTGATCGTCGCTTTGCCTCGGGTGGCATGGTGCAGGCCCACGGAACTAGCACGCCACAGAATCGGGTGACTGAATCTCAAATTATGAGTCAGGTTGCGGTCGCAATGGGCGTGCAAAAATGGCGAGTTGGGGCGATTAAAAGCTTTATTGGTCATTCGCTGGGCGCCGCTGCCGGTGATCAACTTTCAGCCATGTTGGGGGTATGGGAGACAGGGTTGATGCCGGGTATTACAACCCTCGATGGTATTGCGTCTGATGTAGCGACAGATCGCCTCGAATTTGCTCTGCGCACCGAGGCCACAGAGGCCCCAGACTATGCCTTGATCAACAGTAAGGGGTTTGGAGGAAACAACGCGACGGCTGCGGTACTCGGGCCCAACGTTACTCAAGAATTATTGAAAAAGCATTATGGTGAGCGCAAGCTTGCCGACTGGCAGACAGCGCACGAAAGCGTGCAAATACGCCGAGCGAGTATGGAGTCGGCGAGACTGGAGGGAAGTTGGGCGCCTCGGTATCACTTTAATGAAGGTGTTCTAGACCCCGAGGCGGTTGAGGTCGATGCCGCTCAAATTAGACTAGGCGATCGCACCGTCGACTTGAGCACTACCTTTCCAGACAGCTGGCGACTGTGAGTTAGGGGGGAAGCACTGACACTGTTATCCTTGGAGTAATTAAACTAAGGCTGTTTAGACATGTCAGTTCTCACCGCTTTGCACGAACGTAACTCCCACAGCAAACTTATGGAGCCCGGCCCCGATGCGTCTCAGTTGCAGGCCATTGTGCAAGCCGGGTTGCGGGCTCCGGACCACGGGCGTCTCCGCCCTTGGCATTTTTTAGCAATACAAGGCGATCGCCGTGAGGCACTGGGCGAGCTGTTTACGAAGGCCCTAAAGCTAAGCCGTCCTGGTGCAACTGAAGCCGAGCTGACAAAAGCGCGGGCGGCGCCTCTGCGCGCACCGGTTATTGTTGCGGGTCTGCTAAAGCCGGTAGACCATCCGAAAGTTCCCAGAGTTGAGCAGGTCGCCGCAGTAGCCTGCGCTCTGCATGGCATGTCCTTAGCCGCTGAAGCACAAGGGTTTGGCACCATGTGGCGCACCGGGTGGTACGCGCAAGATGCCATTGTTATTGATGGGCTAGGGGGCAGTCCCGGTGATGAGGTGATTGGATTCTTGTATTTGGGTGCCCGTAAGGGTGACTCAAAACCCTTGGCAGCGCCCGAGTTTGAGGGCAGTTTTTCACTATATTGACATTAATGGTGTCAAAATCTTAGGCTTGCTATCGGCTGATTTTGAGGCGTAATATTTGCGCCGCCTTATCGAGCCGTAAACCTCGAAATTACCGGAGATCTAACGTGTCAGACTTGCCTTCCACGGAAACTTTAGCGCTGCATCTCGAGGATCATATTCTCGACATAAAATTGAACCGACCCGATAGTGCCAACGCCGTAAATCAGCCAATGTGGGTTGAGCTACAAGCGGCATTTGAGTGGGCTGATCGCACGGCTGAAGTGAGGGCGGTTATCCTAAGCGGGGAGGGCAAACATTTTTGCGCGGGAATCGATCTTTCGATGTTTGCCGGCATGGCCACGGTTCACGAAGACCCCTCCCGAGCCAACGAGGCGTTTGTTGAGCACGTTCAAGGGTTGCAGCGTAACTTGCAGTCATTGCGCATCTGTAGAAAGCCAGTGCTTGCAGCCACTCATGGGGCTTGTATTGGGGCTGCCATCGACATGATTTGTTATGCCGATATGCGCTACTGCGCGGCTGAGACAAAATTTTGCGTTAAAGAAATCGATATTGGTATTGTGGCCGACGTGGGTACCCTTCAAAACCTACCCGGCCTCATGCCCGATGGTTTGGTTCGAGAGCTAGCTCTCACAGGTCGCTATATGGATGCTGAGGAAGCTAAGGAAAGCGGGTTCATTACACGTGTTTACGCAGACCGAGAGGCCTTAATGACCGGCGTGCGGGATATTGCTCGTCAACTTGCTGAAAAGACGCCGCTGGGCGTGCGCGGTACCAAGCGAGTCCTTAACTATGCGCGAGACCATACGGTCGAGGATGGTCTTGAATATGTGGCGCTTTGGAATGCGGCTATGATGAGCAAGATCGACGTTGAAGAAGCCATGACGGCTAAGCTAGAGAAGCGCCTCCCCAAGTTTTTGGACTGAAGATCTTTCATGAGTCACTTTATTACCAAGCGGATTTTTCCCGGACCCGTCTGGCTGCACTTTCTGCTGCTGGGCGCTGTTTTATATGCAGGACTGACGGCGTTATATCCTGAACCCAAACCCATTTTAGGGCCGCCTAATGCGACGCGATTAACGGTCATGGCTGACAGTTACGCCAAACTGGTGGGGGGGCAGCCTACTGCCGCCGATATGGAACGTTTTGTTGATCTGGAACTCCGTGACGAACTGTTATTTCGTGAAGCACTGAATCGGCGTCTGCATTTGCTAGACCCGGTTATTGACCAGCGCATTGTTCGCAATATGCGCTTTCTCAGCCCGGAGAGTCTGCTAGACAATGCGACGTTGGTCGAGCAAGGGCGTGAGCTCAATATGCATTTGACCGACGAAGTGATACGAAGGCGGTTATTGCAGGTCATGACGCAGTTGATAATTTCAGCGGCGGGACTCACTGAGCCCTCTGATGTGGCGCTGGAGGCTGCATTTAAGGCTGGGACTGGGGATTTTCGAGAACCGGCAAGGGTGAGCTTTAGTCATGTATTTTTAGGCGAGGTGTCTCCACTCGCAGGGACAACGGTGCTCGAGCGGATTAAGGCGGAGGCCCTGCTGCCACCTGAAGCGATTCGCTTGGGGAAAGCGTTTCTTTCGGGGTTTCACTTTACGAACTTGAGCTGGCTGGAAGTGAATTCGCGGTTGGGACGAGAGTTTGTGGCTGCGCTTCAAGGCACGATATCTGATCAAACATTAAACACTTGGGTGGGGCCCATCGCTTCAGTTTATGGTCAGCACCTTGTTTACCTGGAGTCATATACACCCGAGCGCGATCAGCGCCTTGATGAAGTTGCCGACAAGTTGCGCTGGGATTTAAAGACCGAGGCAGAGAAACAGGCCGTTGATGCTGCGGTAACGAAGTTCATGGCAGGGTATGAGGTGAGACGACGATGAGACCTCTGCTGCTTTGGGCACTAATATTATTTTCAGTATCCGCAGACGCGCACCGTTTTGCCCCGTCGCTTTTGCAAATTAAAACATCGGGTAGCGATACCTATGCAGTGACATGGAAAACACCGATACAACAGGTCAGCGACGTTGCTATGACGCCTATTTTGCCCGATGTGTGCACACTGGCTGAGGAGTCACCCTGGATTCGTGAGGGCACAGGCAAGTTGCGCCAAAGCACTTATCAGTGCCCTGGCGGCTTAATTGGCCAGTCGATAGGTGTCGCGGGTTTGGGGCCCAACCAGAGCTCTGTTATGTTGAATGTGGCCCTTGCGGATGGCATTGACCACCAGGCGGTGTTAACGGCTGATGCGTCGATATTTGTGGTGCCTGCAGAACCTGACCGTTGGCAGGTGGTGGGGCGCTACACGGTACTGGGCGCGGAGCATATTTGGGCCGGTATAGACCATTTGCTGTTCGTGCTTGGCTTGCTGTTGCTGGTGGGGGGTGGGCGTCGGCTCGTCTGGACAATTACCGCGTTTACAGTGGGTCACAGTATTACCTTAGCTATGGTGACCTTGGGTGTTTTTGATTATCCCGTTGCCTTTATTGAGTTTCTCATTGCCCTTTCGATATTTGTTTTAGCGCTGGAACTCACCCGCGAGGGTGGCCAGTCATGGCTGTGGCGCCAGCCTTGGTGGCTGGCGGGCCTTTTCGGATTGCTTCACGGTATGGGCTTCGCTGGAGCGTTGGCGGATACAGGCTTGCCCCAGGCAAACCTTCCACTCGCACTGCTTTTCTTTAATGTGGGTATTGAATTTGGCCAGCTGGCGTTCATAGCTGTGCTGCTAGGCCTTGGAATGTTGTTCCGGCGCTTGATAGCGCACCCCCCGGCGGTTGTATTACAGCTCCCGGTTTTGGTGCTTGGGGTGCTCAGTGCTATGTGGTGTATTGAGCGAGGTTTAGAAGCGCTGAGTTAGTTTGACTTGCTGGGGTCTGCGCCCGGCCAGTTATCCATGACGATTAATGGGTGTAGAGCGAGCTCAATACCCTGATCGATGTAGTTTTCGTTTTCCAAAATATCTTTTCGGCGAACCCAGCCGTTGCCTGAGCGCGTGTCGATGGCATCGGTTAGATCAATGCCACCCAAACCCGCAAAGGCTTGATCTAGGTCTATGTTGTAAACACTGATCTGCAGCGAGACAGCAGACACCGGACGGGACCAGTCGAAGTCAGAAGATACGCCATCTCCCGGGCCTTTCAGCGATGGCTTGCGGGATACGCCGTTGAAGCGTGCAATATGATTCATGCCACCGGAGACAACCGCATCATGCTCAATGAGGTCTGTGAAGATGAAGCCGTCGACATCGGTTTTTTCGCGCATATCATCGCGTATCGACTGGGTGATTCTGATAAAGGTTTTCGTATTGATTCGACCGGTTGTGGGGTCTACCGGATCACCGTAGATCAAAGTGGCGTTGTTCCAGCGCTGCGAAAACTCGCGCTGAGGTAAGATGTTGTAGCCGTTATCCCGTAGGTACTCAGCAATACGGCCATCGACCATAGCCTCTGAACGTTTGATGTAGTTTCTTGATGGTGCGCCAATATTGACGTGTGCAATCACCACATTCTTCATGGGCTTTTCAGCGACAATGGCCTCATTGAGCTGATTGGGGTTGGTTGTGGCGTTATAACCCGAGCTCGTCCCGGTTGTACCGCAGCCAGAAGCTATGAGCATCAGAGAAGCGATAAGGGTAATTGGGGCATAGGGGCGTGAGCGAAGAGATTGGCGCTGAAGCATGGGTGTATTCCTAGTGAATCTTTAAGACATGCTAGCAGAGGAGGTGACTGCATGGGAAAGGGGCTTTTCGAGAAAGTTCAGGGAGAAGGTGAAGATGTTGTGTTGTTGCATGGACTGTTTGGTCAAGGGAGCAACCTTCAAAGCATTGCCAGAGCGCTGGAGAGCGATTTTCGGGTACACAGTGTTGACCTACCCGATCACGGCAGATCTCCTTGGAGTGCGGCCCCTTCGATTGATGTCTACGCCGAGGCTCTCGATGCATGGATGACCGCACAGGGCCTTCAAAATGCCCACGTTCTGGGTCATTCCCTAGGCGGGAAAGTGGCCATGGCATTGGCGCTGCAGCGGCCAGAGCGTGTTAACCGGTTAGTCGTGGCCGATATCGCGCCGGTGAACTATGCCCCCAGCCACGACGCCGTATTTCAGGGGCTGCGGGCGGTAGCCTCTGAGGAATGCGTGACTCGAAAGCAGGCGGGTAAGGTGTTGGAAGATTTTATTGAAGAGCCCAGCGTCAGGCAGTTCTTATTGTTGAGCTTAGTCAGGGAAGAGGGGGCAAAGACGTTTACCTGGCGCTTGAATCATGAAGCACTTGCTGAAGCCTACCCCTCGCTGCTTTTGGGTCTCACCTCAAATACGCCCTGTGAGCGTCCCGCTTTGTTCCTTCGTGGAGCACTCAGTGACTATGTGGGGAGCGATGACCTGCCGGTTATTGAGCGCTTGTTTCCCTATTTTAGATTGAGCACCTTGGCTGGAGCGGGGCACTGGCTTCATGTCGAAGCGCCGAAAGTGTTCAATGAAGAGGTATTAGCGTTTTTAAAGGGCTCTAACGCTCCCTAGCCGTAGCGATAAAGTCATCCACAGGGGCACACGATCCACAGAACCTGTGGATAGTTTGGTGGATAATTTGTTCAACGGTGTCAAAAAGTCAACGGCTGTCACGAAATCTTCAGATTGGTTAAAAATTGACCAATACCTTTTATTATATATAAAACAACAAGTTACGATCGGTATCTTTAGCAGAGCTACCAGTGCGGCCCCTAACTTTGCAGTTATAAGACAACGCGCAGCGGGTGTGCATAAAGCTTTTTTGACGTCAACCCAAAAAGTGAAAATAAGAATAGTTTTTTTCTTATACCTTTTTTAAAACTTTTGAAAACTCGCTCACAAAAAGGGCTGTGTCGCGGTTTCATAGCCACTTTTCAAGGGCGTGTCTGGCTAAAACGCCACGATAGGTGCACCCTACAGTGCAGGTTTCGCGGATTTCCACCGAATCGAGCTCTGTCAAGTTGGGTTTGAGTCGGTCCCAAATCCATTTGGCTAAAATTTCACTGGTTGGATTTTCAAGACCCGGCACGTCGTTGAGGTAGTAGTGATCTAATTGCTCTAGCAACGGTGAAAAAGCGTTTTTAATATCGTCAAAGTCCATTAGCCAACCAGTTTGGGGATCGACTTCACCCGATATCGTGAGGCGAACCAAGAACGAATGGCCATGGAGCCGCGCGCACTTATGTCCCTCGGGCACGTTGGGAAGCCGGTGTGCGGCTTCAAATCGAAAATCTTTGTATAGTTCCATGGTGTCACTCTATCTGTTTAATGTTGCCGTTGAATCAGGTTTTGGCCGTTAAAATCACAGGCCGCGCAAAAGGACGCGCGAGTGTACACCCAACAAAGACATTTTTGGAAAAATCACGTTAAACATTGACAGCGGGGGCGACCCACTTATAATGCGCGGCTGCGGTTTGGGGTGATTAGCTCAGCTGGGAGAGCATCTGCCTTACAAGCAGAGGGTCGGCGGT
>QXYP01000086.1 GCA_009886815.1 Halieaceae bacterium | reverse complement strand
CCGCCGTATGGCCTTCTCTTCTTCGACCGCGGGTTCTCGCAGTCGTTCCAAATTAGTGACTCTTCCGGTACCCGAGATATCAAAGCCTATGACCAGTGTGCCATCTTCTCGCATTTCGTGTTGAGGCAGTGGCGCGCTGCCCGCGAGCAGCGGTAAGGGGGTGGGTTGGCTGAACAGTTGGCTCATCTCATCGCTACGCTCTTCTTCGGGTATTGCTTCGATGAGGTTAATAGCCTCACTGTAATACACCTGAGCTCGGTTGAACTTGCCAAACCACCAAGCCCAATCCCCCAAAGCGACGGTATCGGCAACATTTTGCTCCACCCCCATTCTATTAATCGTGTTGACCTCAAGAATTGCCTTCAGGACTGATTCTCCACGACGGTAGGCGTCGTTGGTGAGTGGCACCATACCGTCCCCGGGGCTCTTTGAGGTGCTCCTTGTGGGTGAAAATGCCCGGTAGCCTGCAAAGAGATATTGCGTTTCCATCATGCCAATGAGGGGGGTTTTTAATTCCAGCGACCGATCACCGTAGGTATCAATCGTTTCATTAAGGGCCATTCGGTAGAGGTCCCAGCTGAGCATCAGTCGGCCTGCCTGTGTTTCGGGGTCTCCAATTTCTAATAAATAAGCCTGTCGCTGCCATCGCGCTTGGCGCAGCAGTGCCTGAGAGGAATCGGCCGGGCTCGTTAAAGAGCGCCGTTCTACGCGGTAGAGATAGCGTTGGCGTTCGTCAACAACCGCGAAATCACCCAAAGCCATGTGGCTTAAAATTTCCCCCCGCAGCAGCGTTAATTGTTCGGCGCTATAAAGCCCGGAGTTAATGCGTGCCACTTGAACTCCGCGTTTGAACACCTCGACCGCTTCGGCATGGCGCTTGAGCTGCTGCAGGGTCGTGCCCAGTCCTACCAGATGCTCCGTGAGCCCTGACGCATAGGCACCGCCGGCGAGTTCCGCTTGCCTGATGGCTTCTCGATACTCCTCGACCAGCTGTGATTCGGGCGCCAATACAGTCGCCGGCGTTGGGGCACGATCGAGTTGCCCACGCATGTCGATGACCAATGCCGCCGCGTCATCGGTGGCAGTATTTTCTGCGCCGTTCAATGGTTTGGCGTTATCCGAGGGCGATATTCCTCCATCCGGCTGATCCATGGCTTCGGTTGCTTGGGAGTGGGTGGCTTCGGTGGCCGGGTCTTGAGGTGCCAATGAAGCTTGGGCTGACAGCGGTTCCGGTGTTGCTGTAGTCGATGCAGCCGCGTCTAGCTCATTGGAATTGGCCATACCCGCCCCGGCTACAAGCACGGCGAGTAGCAGCAGTTTTTGAGTCTTTGATGGCTTGGCATGCTGCAGCATGATCATCGCCTCTTTAGGTTATGGGCTGCTTCAGTGTTAATAACGTGTGCTGCCGGTCTTTAGGTGAGCACATTACATCTTTGATCCGTATAATCACTCTACGCTTCACAGTCCTTGTCGGAGCACCCCCTTAAATTTAGCAGAGAGTACGGTTTTGGGACAATTTGAACGCGATACCGCGGTGAGTCGCTTGTCGGACAGTCGCTGGCAGTCAGAATTTAAGCGCGGCTGGCGCATTGGCTCCACCATGAACGGGGGTTATGTCTTGGCTGTTATTGCCCGTTCCCTGCGCGAGGCGCTACCGCATAAAGATCCGCTCTCTATTAATGCCTTTTACCTCGCACCCTGTAAGTTGGGTCCCTGTGAAATTGAGGTTGAGAGCCTGCGTGAGGGCCGGGGTACCAGTTTTGGTTCGGCGAGCTTGTATCAAGACGGCGAACTAAAGGTTCGTGCTACCGCCGCTTATACCGATACAGAGCGCCTTCAGGGTGAGACATGGGTAAATAGCGAGCCACCCGTTGTTCCGCTCTTTTCAGAGACTGCGGGCATGAGTGCACAACATTTGGAAATTCATGAGCGTGTTGATATGCGAATGACGCAGGGTCAGGAGGTCTTTGAACAAGGCATTGCCTCGGGTACCGGAGAGTTTGTGGCCTGGTTGCAGCATCGTGATGAAAGCCCCTGCGATACGGTAGATTTGACCATGTTCGCCGATATCATGCCGCCGCCCCCTTTTACGCTATTTGGTCCCTTTGGTTGGGTGCCCACAATCGAGTTGACGGTGCAGTGCCGTGCTAAGCCGGCGCCAGGCCCCCTAATGGGCCGTATGCGCTCGCGTCATTTAACGCACTCTCTGGTCGAATCTGATGCAGACCTTTGGGACTCCACCGGTAACCTGGTGGCGCTCGCCAGGCAAACCATGAAAGTCCGCCTGCCCGAGGGATGGGAGACTCGAACCGCCTAAGTGGTAAAGCCTTACCCCTGGGGTCGTCAGCGGGCGACATGCCCTCCCGGTCGGCGCAAATCTGAGTAGCCATAGCGCCAGGGTCCGTCTAGCTGAATAGAGTTTGTGCGCCCCAGCGTACGTCGCGTTGTCTCAATGTTGTGGCCCATACCCTCCAAAATATCGAGGGTGTCTCGGCTGATGCCGGGCTCAATCAAAACCCGGTCGGGCATCCATTGGTGGTGGATTCGGGGCGCTGCTGCGGCCTCGGCAATATTCATATCAAAGGTCATGGCGTTGAGCACGGTTTGCATAACTGCGGTGATAATGAGTGAACCGCCCGGACTTCCGGTGGCCAGCCAGGGCTCACCATCGCGAAAGATGAGGGTCGGCGTCATCGATGACAAAGGTCTTCGGCCCGGTGCAACAGAATTTTTCTCACCTTGAACTAACCCGTAAGCATTGGGGAAACCCGGACGTGCCGCGAAATCGTCCATCTCGTTATTCATTAAAATTCCGGTTCCGGGAATGGTGATATGAGAACCGAAGCTAAAGTTAAGGGTGTAGGTATTACTGACCACATTACCGGCGCTATCGGCGACGGAATAGTGGGTGGTGTCAGGGCTCTCGGGGGCGGGCATAACGCCGGCAGCGATTTTGGCGGAAGCGGTGGCTTGGGCTGAATTTATAATGCCTCTTCGGGTGGTTGCGTAGTCTTTGGCCAACAGAAAATCTATAGGAGCTTCCATGCGGTCCGGGTCACCTAAATGCTCGCTGCGGTCAGCATAGGCCAGCTTCATCGCCTCGATTACGTGGTGTAGATACTGCGCCGAGTTATGACCCCAGGTTTCAAGAGGATAAGGCTCGAGGATATTGAGCATTTGGATAACATGGATGCCGCCAGATGAGGGTGGCGGTGCTGAAACAATATCGTACCCCCGAAACTGTCCAGTTACCGGGGTGCGTTCCACCGCGACGTAGCTAGCAAGGTCTTCTTGGGTGATCAGTCCGTCGTTAGCCGCCATATCACTGGCGATTAATTCAGCGGTTTTCCCTGCGTAAAAGCCCTCCAGGCCCTTATCAGCGATTCGCTGCAACGTGCCCGCGAGATCGGGCTGCTTGAAGAGACTGCCAATGGCGGGGGCTTCACCGCCTTCACGGAGAAAAATACGCTTTGTCTCGGGGTCTTGGGCCAGCCGCTCAGCCCTAGCACTGAGGTTCTGATGCAATGTGATGTCCATGGTGAAGCCATTTGCGGCGAGATCAATGGCCGGTTGAATCACCGTCTCTAAGGGCAGTGTTCCGTATTGTTCCAAGGCATGAATAAGACCGGCG
>QXYP01000085.1 GCA_009886815.1 Halieaceae bacterium | reverse complement strand
CTGAGGATATGAACAATTTACCCCAGGAGTATCGACATGAACCCAGTATTGCGCTTGCCGCGGGTGACGATGGTCTAGACTTAGTGCATGACCTTTTAAGACAGGCCGCAGTGGTGCTGTCGGACCATGGCATGTTGTTTCTGGAAGTGGGTAATAGTGCGCCGGCGTTGACCAGCAGCTATCCCGATATTGCGTTTATATGGCTCGACTTGGCCAGCGGTGGTCATGGCGTGTGTGGCGTCTCTGCCGGTGAATTAAAGGCATCGATAGCGCTCACAGATCCTTCGCCTTCACAGGTATAATAAGGCGAGGAGGGTGGACTATGTCTGGCAATACACTCGGTAAGTTATTTACGGTGACAACTTTTGGGGAGAGCCACGGTGCCGCGCTTGGTGCGGTCGTTGACGGCTGTCCACCCGGAATACCCCTGACATCAGCGGATCTTCAGGTCGATCTAGATCGCCGAAAACCAGGGCAGTCCCGCTACACAACACAGCGCCGAGAGAGCGATGAGGTCGAAATTCTGTCAGGAACTTTCAATGGCCTTACAACCGGCACATCGATCGGTCTACTGATTCGAAACACCGATCAGCGCTCTAAAGATTACAGCAAGATTAAAGAAACTTTTCGACCCGCTCATGCAGATTACACCTACCAGCAGAAATACGGCGTGCGTGATTATCGTGGGGGCGGTCGCTCTTCTGCGAGAGAAACGGCAATGCGCGTTGCTGCGGGGGCTATAGCGAAGAAGTGGCTGGCTACTCAGGGCGTGAGCATTCGCGGGCACTTGGCACAACTGGGTCCTTTGGTTCCACAAAGCCTAGATTGGAGCGTGGTTGAAACGAATCCTTTCTTTTGCGGCGACGCATTACTAATTCCAAAGCTCGAGGAATTTATGCAGGCGTTGAATAAGTCTGGCGACTCCATTGGAGCTCGTGTCACCGTGGTCGCAGAGGGCTTGCCGCCCGGGCTAGGGGAGCCTATTTTTGATCGACTCGATGCTGAAATCGCCGGAGCACTTATGGGCATTAACGCTGTGAAAGGCGTTGAGATAGGCGCTGGCTTCGACGTGGTTGAGCAGCGAGGCTCTGAGCATCGAGACGCGCTGACACCACAGGGATTTACGAGTAACAATGCTGGAGGCGTTTTAGGCGGCATCTCCTCGGGTCAACCGCTAGTGGCCAGCATTGCCCTAAAACCCACGTCCAGCATTCGAATTCCCGGTGACAGTATTGACCTAGCGGGAAATGCCACGGAGGTTGTTACAACGGGCCGACACGACCCTTGTGTTGGTATTCGTGCCGTGCCCATTGCTGAAGCTATGGTCGCGCTAGTGCTCATGGACCACTGGCTGCGCCATCGAGGGCAAAATGCCGACGTTGACTGTGCAACGCCCATTATCCCTGGGGCTACGGCAGATTCTGGAGCGCCTAAGGCGCCGTGAGGAAACCTCTCTGGGATAAACGCTTCAGGCGTCGGTTAAGAACCTCACTTTTGGCTGTGGTGGCGACCGGTGCGTTGTTCTGGGGTGCGATCTATATTGTTGGCGTGCCAGCATGGAATATGGCCCGACTTTTCGCTGAAAGCCTGCTGTTAATTGGAATTGTTATCTTCGCTGCTGCGCTTACAGGCTGGTTGCTGCACCGCTGGCGAGGCAAATCTTCAGACTAGTCAAGTCCAAGCCCTAGGCAGCCCTCGGGCTGATGAGACAGCGCCATGTTAAAACTAATAACGCGTTCTCAGGCGACTGCGAGTGACTGGGCAAAGGCTGACATTACCGCTTTTAACGGCAGGTTACGCCTCACAAGCGACTGAAATTGATGAAATATTGCCTCACGCATGATTACAGCGCGGGGGGCAAAACGGATAGACTGACACTTCTGATCGGGCGTTTTCTAATATCCCTGAAACTTAAAGGAATCATTTATGAACTTAATTAAGCTCACTATTACCCTGCTGGCCTTAATGGCTAGCTCATTGGCAAGCGCAGATCTCAATTGGGATGCAGCGTTGACGGGAGCACACCGTAGTGAAGGTAACGCCGCAAGAAATGATGCCAGACATCCAAGAGAGACGCTGCAATTCTTTGGCTTGGCCTCCGGTATGACCGTTATGGAAGTTGCCCCTGGTGGCGGGTGGTATACCGAAGTGTTGGCCGTGCTTATGCACAATCAGGGCACTTATTTAGCGGCCCATAGCACGCCTAATGGGGGGGCATATGCACGGCGTTCCCTGGGTGGTTTTCTGCGAAAATTGGGCGAAAATAATGATATTTATGGCGATGTTGTGGTCACTGAATTACAGCCACCGCTGGCACTAGAGCCCGCTGAAGCGGGAACCGTTGATCTTGCGGTAGCCTTTCGAAACGTGCACTCCTGGATGCGTGCAGATCAGGTTGAGACTTACTTTGCCTCTATTTTTGGCGCCCTCAAGCCCGGGGGCGTGTTTGGGGTTGTTCAACACAGAGCAAAGCCAGGCACATCGCTAGAGACTATGCGTAAGAGTGCTTATGTGACTGAGGAGCAGGTGATCGAATACGCCCAGCTTGCAGGCTTTGAGTTAGACGCACGTAGTGAAATAAATGCTAACCCTCGTGATACCAAGGATTATCCTGGTGGTGTTTGGACGTTGCCTCCCAGTTTGAGTGGCGATGAAAAGAACCGCGAAAAATATTTAGCCATCGGCGAGAGTGATCGCATGACGCTGCGCTTTCGAAAGCCAAGCCCTTGAGTTCCTACCGCGAAAACGCGCATCGTTCACGCCTTGCTAACCAAGGTCACGAAGAAAACTCGAGTCTAATAGCTGAGACCATAGATGCGCATGGGTTGAAGTGTCCAGAACCCGTTATGCTGCTTCACAACGCCATTCGGAAGGCGCCAGCAGAGGGGCACGTGCTGTTGACGGCCACAGACCCCTCAACACAGCGTGACGTGCCACAGTTTTGCAAGTTTTTGGAGCACCAACTTGTCGAGAGCACGGTGGACGACGTAGAGGGCATTTACACTTTTCTCATTAGAAAGCGGGTGTCTTAATCTGGAGGTGACTGTCTCAGCGGCCAAACAATTCGATGCTCGTCTCATTGAAAATATATTTTCAGACTGTTTTTCTGCGAGTTTTCACACGCGATTGGTGGGGGGGGCGGCAGAGCCTCTTTACCTTCCTGAGACGGCGCGCACTCATGCTGCGATCCATTACCGCAGTGACTATCGTCGTAGTGCGCTACATGAGGTCGCCCATTGGTGCGTCGCCGGGCCCCTACGTCGGGGCTTAAAAGATTACGGTTACTGGTACTCTGCTGACGATCGAGACAGTGCTAAGCAGGGCGCTTTTTTTTGTGTGGAGGCCAAACCACAGGCACTAGAGAGTTTGTTTTGCGCGGCCGCAGGCATTGCGTTTACTGTGAGTGTCGATAACCTCAGCTTGGAAATACCCCAGAGCATGCTCGAGCAATTTGAAAATAAGCTGCGCTGGGAGTGCCATCAGTTTCAAAAAAATGGCTTGCCCAAACGTGCCGAACTTTTTTCACAGGCGCTTCGTCAAGCGAGGCAATAAAATTGCAAAGCATGGGCTACCGCATCGTCGCGGATGAAAACATTCAGGTTACGTCAGCGTTAAGGTCGATCAGTGACAGCCTTATTACCTTACCAGGCAGAGATATAGCGCCCGCTCATCTCGCGGATGCTGATGTGCTTTTAGTCAGGTCTGTAACCTCGGTGACTGAACCACTGCTTGCTGCATCGCAGGTAACTTTTGTCGGTTCAGCAACAGCGGGCGTGGAGCATATTGATACAGAATACTTGGCCTCCCGGGGCATCAGGTTTGCTTCGGCACCGGGTGCCAATGCCAATGCAGTCACTGAGTATGTGCTGTCAGTTTTGGCAGCCCGGGGCCGGATCGCAGAAGTTCTGCAGGGTGGCTGCCTGGGAATTGTTGGGTACGGTAACGTAGGCCGCCAACTGGCGAGTACTGTTGTCGAGCTGGGTGGGGCAGCCGTAGTTTGGGATCCATGGCAGACAGTTCCCCCTGAGCTAAGCAGTCCCTCTCTCGAATTTGTTCTACAACAAAAGATCGTCACGCTCCACGCGTCCTTACATGAACAAAGCCCATGGCCTAGCCGCGCAATGGTCGATACCCCCCTGCTAGAAAATATACCGAGTGGGCAGCTCTTTATTAATGCAGCTCGGGGAGAACTGCTAACAAAAGCTGCCTTGGATACACTGACAGCGCGTGGTAGCGATATTGTGTTGGACGTTTGGCCAGATGAACCTGCCATATCTGCCAGTCAATTGGCTGCGGTATCTTTGGGGACTCCACACATTGCCGGATACACCAAGTGCGCTAAAGTTGCGGCAACAAATATGCTGGTCCATGCGTTAAATGGCACATTGGCTGAGGCTGATGAGGCTGATATGGGGGTGCAGGCACCTATTGATATGACCAGGCATCAAGCTGTGTCCGCTGCAACGTGGCTGACTCAATTACTCTTGACGAGTTATGATCCAAATGTCGACACTGATGCGCTGGTGAAAACTTGTGGCACCGAGGTGCGGGGGAATGACTTTGATGCATTGAGGCGTGACTATGCCTTGCGGCGGGAGCTGCGCGGTCGCATTGTTCTAATGCCCACACCTCATCATGCGCCTTTGGATCGTCTGGTACTTGCTCTAGGTGCAACGCCCTCATACGCCCGATAATCCCCGGGCAAGACAAAAGGAGTGAAGAGTTTCTATGGCAGATGACGAGAAAAATCTTACACAAGCGCAGTGGCGTGCTCGGTTGAGTGCTGACGAGTACACGGTGCTGCGTGAAAAGGGCACCGAACGGGCCTTTTCTGGAGAGTACTGGAACGTCTTTGAAGATGGTATGTATCACTGCCGGGGTTGTGGCGAGGCCCTATTTGAGTCGACTAGTAAGTTCGATGCGGGCTGTGGCTGGCCGGGCTTT
>QXYP01000084.1:4008-4902 GCA_009886815.1 Halieaceae bacterium | reverse complement strand
CCGTGGCTATGAGGTATTGGTTACAGTGTCACTTAATGGGGGTGTGAGACAAGTCTTTGATCAAGTTCGCTCAACGTACTGAGATTTAGGAATAAAAAGAGTGATACGACGATTGCACTGCCGCGAGTGTGAGTTAACTGCACCTATATCTTTAGGGTTTCACCCATTTACACGTTGCAACCTTTTGAGTCCTACTCAAGAAAGGGCGATTTGTGTCCACCGTGGCGGTGCGATTTCGAGATAATCAATGACTTACCTAGATTTTGGTAGGACCAAGTGGATTGCCCGAAACAGGCTTGAGCCTGTTTCGTCCCAGTGGGTTTCGCGCCACGGGCGCTCGGTGCCAAATGCGCCGGTAGTCGCATTTTGTCGAACTGGCGACCTCTACCATGTCAAGGCTCACAGAACTCGCTACAACACGTTTGGACTATTCGTAACTTAATACTTAGTAGTTCGTCATGACACATGTTTTTAATAAAAACATAACGAGGACTTAACTTTGAGCCTCAATAGTATGTGTCTCGCTATATAACTACTGAGGAATGGACATGAAGACAAAGCAGTTAACGCTTACCTCTCTGGCAATCGTTTCAGCATTGCTACTTTCTGCCTGCGATGGTGACAATGGTCAGGCCGGTGTTGATGGACTCTCCGGCTCGCCTGGTGCTGACGGTGTGGATGGGTCAGATGGGTCAGATGGGTCAGATGGGTCAGATGGCCAAGACGCCAACGCAGCTCTCTCACTGAAACTGGTGGGTAGCACGCCAGCACTTGCAGAAAACTTTGATGAGTCGGCAGCTGAAATTGTGGCCTACCATGTGGGAAATAAGACTGCTTTTTTGGTTAATTCGAACTCAAAGGCGGTTGATGTAGTGAGCCTTGAGGATATCTCCG
>QXYP01000084.1:3433-3998 GCA_009886815.1 Halieaceae bacterium | reverse complement strand
TTGACGTCGCAGGTGATGTTGAAGCCGCGTTAGCGGATCTTGCGCCCGGTGACCTTGGGGCCGTTAATAGCGTCGATGTTTACGGTAATCATATGGCAGTCGCTGTAGAGGCCGATACGAAACAGGATACGGGGTACATTGCTTTTTACAACGTCGATGGTACCTATGTATCGGCGGTGGCAGCGGGCGCGCTTCCCGACAAGGTGGGCTTCAGTCCGGATGGTAAGTACGCGGTTGTGGCGAATGAGGGAGAGCCCAACGGAGACTATAGTAATGATCCAGAGGGTTCGATCACAGTTATTGACGTGTCTGGTGGTTTCGATGTCGCCGTTGCTGCGACTGCAGACTTCAAGGCATTCAATGCCGGTGGCAGTAAGTCACTGACGGGGCCGGTGAGAGTCTCCTCGAAAGCGGCGAGCGTCGCGCAAGATTTAGAACCTGAGTTCATCGCGTTTTCGGAGGATGGTTCGACTGCATTCGCCACACTCCAAGAAAACAATGCGGTGGCTATTGTCGATCTTGCTTCTGCAGAGGTAACAACGGTTCTAGGAATAGGCTTTAAAAA
>QXYP01000084.1:0-3370 GCA_009886815.1 Halieaceae bacterium | reverse complement strand
TATTTAACCGATGCGGCCGATGAAGCTGATTGCTCGGCTCAGGGTGGTTTCTTGTTTGATGACGGAGATTGCTTTCATTACTTGGATGAGATCCGTGTCAAAGACCTAGATGCTAGCCAGTTTACTGCGGACTTAGTGGCTAAGTTGGGTGCCGATTTTCAGGATCAGGACAAGCTGGGTCGCTTAAAAGTGATTACTGACTTGGGTCTAGAAGACGCATCAGCCTGCGCGACTCTTCCTACCACCGGTCAGCCCATTGCGTTCCCCGATGAGACGCCCGTAGCCGGCTGTGTGTATGAAAACTTGTACTCGTTTGGATCGCGTTCGTTCACTATCTGGGATACATCCACCGGTCGTCCCGTCTTTGACAGTGGCAGCGAGTTTGAGCGCATTACTGGCCAACAATTGGGAGGTTCCTTCAACGCCAGCAATGACAGCAATGATGGTGATGACCGATCGGATGACAAAGGACCGGAACCTGAGGCCGTTGAGATTGCAACGATAAATGGCAATACCTTTGCCTTCGTAGTGCTCGAGCGCGTTGGTGGTGTCATGGTCTACAACATTACCAATCCACAGAATGCCAAGTTTGTGCAGTACATTAACCCCAGAGATTTCACGGTGGATGATGATGCGGTCGAAGCAAACTTGGCTGGCCCGCTTGGCCCAGAGGATGTTAAGTTCATTACTCAGGACGGCGAAATGTATCTTTTGGTGTCGAACGAGGTCTCGGGAACCTTGTCAATTTACAGCGTGACGCTGCTGTAGTTTTCGACTGAGGTAATGGAATAGTGTGATGGGTGTATTTGAACGTTATTTGAGCCTGTGGGTCGCACTTTCCATTGCTTTGGGCGTCGCTCTAGGCAGTTTTTTTCCCAAAGTATTCCAGGTTTTTGCGAGTTTAGAATACGCCAGCGTCAATTTGCCGGTCGCAGTTCTGATCTGGTTGATGATCTACCCGATGATGGTGCAGGTAGACTTTGCGTCGATTAGAGATGTCGGTAAGCGGCCAACGGGATTACTGCTGACGCTCGTAGTCAACTGGTTAATAAAGCCCTTCACCATGGCAGCCTTGGGTTGGCTGTTTTTTCGCGTGCTGTTCGCCGATCTTGTTGATCCCGCAACCGCTACTGAATACATTGCTGGAATGATTCTCTTGGGCGTCGCTCCGTGTACTGCAATGGTATTCGTGTGGAGCCAACTCACCCGGGGCGACGCCAATTACACGCTCGTCCAAGTCTCAGTGAATGACATTATTATGATCTTCGCTTTTGCGCCGATTGCTGCGTTTCTTCTAGGCATGAGCGACGTTTCGGTACCGTGGGAGACCCTATTACTGTCCGTAATTCTGTACGTGGTCTTGCCGCTACTTGCTGGCTATTTCACGCGCCGAAGCCTGGCCTCAGCGACCGACCAGTCTAGGTTAAATCACCTATTAGCCACGTTGAAGCCTGTTTCAATTGCGGGTTTGTTGGCCACCATTGTCCTCTTGTTCGGTTTTCAGGCTGATACGATTCTGGCACAACCTGTGGCTATTGGGCTCATCGCCATTCCTCTGTTGATACAGACTTATGGCATCTTTGCCATCGCCTATGGGGCAGCGAAATATCTTCGTCTTCCGCACAATATTGCGGCACCGGCCTGCATGATCGGTACATCAAACTTCTTTGAACTCGCGGTTGCGGTGGCGATCTCGCTCTTTGGACTGCAATCCGGCGCGGCTTTAGCGACGGTGGTGGGCGTTTTAGTGGAGGTACCGGTCATGCTTTCGCTGGTTGCAATAGCCAATCGCACGCGCCATTGGTTCCCGACTTCAGTTTAGAGCGTTAGTTAAAGGCACCTCTGTCTTTAGGGTTTCATTCACCTACGTTCTATAACTTTTTGAGCACTACCTTTGTAGAGGGGTCCAGGGTTGGTAGCTGCCGGGCGTATTACCCGGCGCGCGGTGCTTGCCGAGCGCAGAAAGAGGGCGGGTCAGTCTACTACCAGCTCTGGCTTGGGCACTTCCCAGCTGCCATCAAAGTACGCTGCCTGTGGTGAGTATATGCGGAAGGTGGCGTTCCACCCTTCATAGATCTCGAGGTAGTTCTCCTGATCGGGAGAGCCACCAAAGTGCACAATGGCCTCACCCTGATCGTTCTCGGTGGCAAACGTGCTATTTAAGCTAAAGTGCTCGCCCTGAGGGTAACCGTCCCGGTCGTACACAGTGATCGACCAAAAAGCGTTGTCGGCCATGGGTACATCTTTCACTGTAAGGGTTTGCGGTGCACTGGGTTTATTATCAATAAACAGGTAGATCGCGCCTTCCTTGGTTTGCCCACCCCAACCCACAGCGGGACCGAAGTTGTGCATGTCGTGGGTTAATTCTCCGCGGGCGCCAGCCATCTCCTCCGACGGTACTTGATCGCGCACTGCGCGGGTTTGGTAGGTCTTGCGCATAGCGAGGATTTCATCCATGTCCCAAGCGTTTGTGGCCGCGTAACTGCCTGGGCTTTGCTGCTCGAGCTGAATCTGATCTTGCAGCGCATGCACCGCTTTTAGGTCTTCGTCATCGCCCATCGTTACCTGAGTGCGGAAGATCACAATAGCGTATTGCCCACCCACGTTTTCCTGAGTGAGCTCGTAGCGGCCGGGCTTTTGAAAAATGAAGGGAATGTAATGCTCCTCATCCAAAACCTCGGCACTTTGATAGCGGCCATTGGCCTCGGGCAGAGTAATCGTGGCCGGTGTGGTGAGGTCTAGAATCAAAAACGAATAAATGGTGTCAAAGTTGATGCGCAAAATGGTGCGATCAGTTGGGTCAGGCGTATTGCGTAGGTGCATGAGCTGACCGACACCGCCGCTGCAAGTGCCCTTTGCAATTTTTCGCACATAGTCGGCAAAGATCACTTGGGTCTCGGCCAGAGAGTAGTTTTGCTGATCTACTGGCGTAATGGGGCTCTCTTTGACGGTGAGCGCCGGGGCCGGGCACTGGTCGTCGGCGATGGCGCTGTGGTTGAAGCCCATTAGTGCGCAGCTCAGGGTCAATAGGGCGACAGGTCGGCCAAACGTAGACATCATCGTGTTGCGGATTGAGTGAGTCATGCAAAATCTCCGAGCTTCGGGCAATAAATTGCTGTTCTATGTGCGCCATGCACGTAGCGAAAGTACTGGAAGAACTGCTGTTTGTTAACCTACTTCAGGGAAATGGCGGCGATTTGTCATCTTTGGAACACTCGCTGTGCCCATTTTTTGGGCCCGGTGTGGTTCGTCCAACAACACCAAACCTAATCGACCCCTCAAAAACCAAGAAACCCACCTGAAGGCGGGTTTTTGATTTTGGTAGGACCAGGCGGATTGTCTTCAAGCGCCATTGCCTCTGGCGCTTTAA
>QXYP01000083.1 GCA_009886815.1 Halieaceae bacterium | reverse complement strand
TTCAACCGCATCGATCACCCCGGTTTGCATGGAGGTATAAACTTCGCCTCCGGCAATACGCACCGCAGTGCCTCCGGCAGCATCAAAAACCTCCCCGGCAAGCCCTGGGATACGCATCTTCAACCCTGACAAATCTTTGGCACTGCGTAATTCTCTATTGAACCAGCCCGCCATTTGCACCCCTGTACTGCCGCCTGCAAAGGGTATAACGCCAAAAGGTGCGTACAGCTCCTGCCACAATTCCAGCCCACCACCGTAGTGCAGCCAGCCATTCATCTCTTGAGCGGTCATACCAAAAGGCACCGCCGTAAAGAAAACCGCGGCTGGAATTTTACCTTTCCAATAGTAGCTCGCCCCGTGCCCAACCTCGGCTGCACCCTGAGAGACCGCGTCAAAAACCTCAAAGGCCGGCACTATTTCCCCGGCACCAAAAACCCGAACCTCGAGACGCCCTCCACTCATTTCATTAACGTAACGCGCAAAATTTTCAGGCGCAGCACCCAGGCCAGGAAGATTTTTTGGCCAGGTAGTGACGAGCTTCCAGCGGTAATCTGGCGTATCACTCAGGCTATCAACCGCCGGCAAAGGACGGCTTTGATCGCGGCTATCGACCGCCCATAAACCCACCACTAAGACCAGAGCTGACACCAAAAAGATGACAACCACAGGCAGAAATCGCCTTTCAAACATACACCGCTCCTTCACCTATTATTAGAACCGTGGTGGCCATTTTCAGTGTAGTTAGAGGGGCTGCAGATTGGCATATTGTAATACCAACCATTTCGACCCCTCAGCAAAACTGACTTCGACACGAGCATTAGACCCGCCGCCCTCAAAGTTTGTCACAACACCCTCTCCAAACACCTGATGCATAACCCGCTGCCCCAAGCTCACACCACTATCGAGATGCGCCGCACTCGGAGTGGGCGATAAGGACGACAAAGGACGTGATACGGCCGCACCCAATCGAACCTCGTTTAACAGCTCAGCCGGTAGTTCGCGTACAAACCGGGAAGCGATATTGTAAGACTCAGATCCATGTAGCCGGCGACTTTCCGCATAAGTGAGCACCAACTTTTCCATGGCGCGTGTAATGCCCACGTAGCAGAGTCGTCGCTCTTCCTCCAGCCGGCCGGGCTCGTCCAGTGACATACGGTGCGGGAACAGGTTCTCCTCCATACCGGCGAGAAAGACCAGGGGGAACTCGAGCCCTTTGGCTGAGTGCAAGGTCATAAGCTGAACACTATCTTCATGAGGATCGGCCTGAGCATCACCGGCATCCAGTGCGGCACTGTCAAGAAATTGCTGCAATGTGGGTGCGTCGGTGTCATCGGGAACGAAGGTTTTCGCCGCAGACACCAGCTCCTCTAAGTTTTCTACCCGGGCCTGACCCCGCTCCCCTTTCTCGGCACGGTGATACTCCACCAAGCCAGAATGCGCCACCACATGTTCAGTAAGCTCCTCTAAGGGTAACTCCAAAGTGAAAGAATCTAGCTCGTCCACGAGAGCCGTAAACCCCGACAGCGCTTTGAGCGCCCGAGATGTAAAAAGCTGTTCGTCTTGGGCAATGACAATGGCTTGCCACAAGGGAACTTGCCGGGCTCGTGCCAGATCACGAAGCTGCTCTACCGTCTTATTACCAATACCCCGAGGCGGCAAATTGAGCACGCGTTCTAATGCCGTGTCGTCACTGCGCCTTATGAGAAGTCGCATATAGGCCAGAGCGTTCCGAATTTCCAGGCGCTCATAAAAGCGTTGACCGCCGTAGATGCGGTACGGAATTTGTGCCCGGATCAAGGCTTCTTCCAATACTCGAGACTGCGCATTAGAGCGATATAAAATAGCGCTGGAGCGCCGGGTATTCCCTTCGTCCACCCAGCCTTCAATGCGCTCGACAATAAACCTAGCCTCGTCCTGCTCGTTAAACCCGGCATATAAACTGATCGGGTCCCCGGGATCTCCGGCTGTCCAAAGCTCTTTACCCAGGCGCCCAAAATTATGACTGATCAGACCATTCGCAGCTTTGAGGATCGTTTGGGTTGAGCGGTAATTCTGCTCCAAGCGAATCGTCTCTGCAGGGCTAAAGTCTTCACCAAAGCGATGAATGTTTTCTATCTTCGCGCCACGCCACCCGTAAATTGACTGGTCGTCGTCTCCAACAGCCACGACCGGTATAGTTTGGCCCGCCAAAACGCGAAGCCAGGCGTATTGAATCGTGTTTGTATCCTGAAATTCATCCACCAAAATAGTGCGGAATCGACGCTGATAATGCAGCAGCGTCTCGGGGGACTTCAGCCATAGCTCATGGGCGCGCAACAGCAGCTCGGCGAAATCAACCAATCCACCGCGCTGACAGGCCTCTTCATAGGCGCTGTACACCCGCAACATCGTTTTCGCATATAAATCACCAAAAGGTGGATCTATATGGCAGGCACGTAAACCCTCGTCTTTTTGCCCATTGATATACCACTGGGCCTGCCTAGGAGGCCATTGTGCCTCGTCTAAATTCAATTCCCGACACACTCGCTTAACCAAACGCAGCTGGTCGTCACTATCGAGTATCTGGAAGTTTTGTGGCAGTTGAGCTTCTTGCCAATGTTGTTTGAGCAGCCTGTGAGCCAAGCCATGAAAGGTTCCCACCCACATTCCCTGGGTCGAAACATCTAACATTGTTTCAATACGGCTACGCATTTCTCGCGCGGCTTTATTCGTAAAGGTTACCGACAGTAAAGCGTGGGGGGAAACGCCCTCCGCCCGAATGAGCCAGGCCATTCGATGCACTAGGACACGGGTCTTGCCAGAACCGGCTCCGGCTAGCACGAGTAAGTTGCCCGACTCCGCAGCCACAGCTTCGCGTTGCGCCACATTGAGGTCGGTGAGAATATCGGAAACATCCATGGCGCAATTCTACCGGAAAACAGACGGGTAACCGCGTTTTACACTGGCAACTTGCTGTAGTTTGAGGCAACTTTAGACTTGTTTTCGTCGCAGAACTCGTGAAAATCATAGAAAATAGCGCGTAATCATGGCTTCATCGAGTGAAAGGTAGTGACCGTGTGGCTGAACTGAGAAAAATAGAGGCAATGTAAGTAATGGATGATCATGACGAAAACGATAAACGTCGCGTTATGACGCCCCCAGAAGAGTGGGGGGGTGATGATGATGGGGCTGACTGGCTCATGGCTTCAGAAGAGAATTCCGACGCCCCGCAACCTTCAGAACGACCCGCCATTGACGACGCTGGCTGGCTCACCTCTGAATCTGAGGGTGCAGAGTCAGGCACCAGCACCGATCGGGCTGCAACCCAAGAAAGTTCTACGGATGACTGGTTTGCGGGGGGTGATATCACCACTTCCCCGGAAACAACCGCGCCCCACCAGACCGACGACCCAGCACCGCTAACGGCATCAATGTCTGCGACAGAACCTTCAGAAGAACCCGAAGCTGAACCTGCACCCACATCGGCAGCATCAGATCCGTTTGACGGAAGCAACAATTCAGAATTTTCTTCCATGGATTTACTAACCGATCACCACATTGTCGGTACAACCACCACCGGCAAACTGCCGCTATGGCCAACCATCGCAGGGATAGCCGCGGTGGTTCTGCTGCTTATTGGTGGCTGGGGCGCAATTTCAGAGCGCTCTTCGCTACAAAACCGTATTGTTGAACTTGAAGACCAACAAGCAACGCCCGCACCTTCAGGTAATCTTGATGCTGGCGACGAAGCCGTCCTTGAGGCTGAGAATCAGGCCCTAGCGTTGCAGCTCACAACACTGAAGGGGGACTACTCTGCGGCCAATGACACCATACAATCCCTGCAGGTTGAGCTCGAAAACGCCGAAAAGATGGCTGCGCAAGCCACGCGGCTCGCGGAAGCACGCAAATCCGAACCGTTACCGGATCAGCAGATAGCGCAGCGACCACAATCCACACCCGATACATCACCTTCTGCCGCTGAGGTTTCTGCAACAGATAAAGCCACTGCCCCCCGGGTCTCAGAAGGCAGCGGCCAAGGTCTTTGGTTTGCCAATGTCGCAGCCTACTCACGGCGTGGAACAGCAGAAAATTGGGCTCAAAAACTTCAGAGTGAAGGATACAATGCCATAACTCAAAGCGTTGAAATTGGGGGGCGTACCCTATACCGCGTTCGCGCTGTAGGCTTTGACACGAAGGCTGAGGCACAAACCACCGCCGCTGAACTTGAAGCCACCTACAATTTAGGGGCTCTATGGATAGGAAAGACTTCAGCGCCTCCAGCTTCTAATCTCACGCCAGCCGCGCAACCCAAACCTGCGGTAGATAAAGCCATGGCACCCGCAACGTCGCCAACGGTTACCGAGACCAAAGCCCCTGACAACACTAATCAAGATGTGGGTGGCTGGTTTATCTATGTCGACACCTATGCTCAGGGAGTCGATGCGGACAACAAAGCTCAGCAAATAGAAGACGCCGGTTATGCGGCCAAAGTAGCGGTTGAGTATCGCTCCGGTGAACTGCTGTATCGCGTGCAAATTGTGGGTATTAACTCACGAGAGCAAGGTGAAGAAATTATTACGGCATTGGTAGCAGGTGGCGATATGCCCAATCTGCAACTGCGACAAATTTGACTCCAATAACCCCAGACCTTTAATAACGGAAACTTAACGATGAAAATAATGACCACCGCAATCGCCCTTTTATTCACTATCTTTGCAGGCCAAGCACTGGCCGCTGATTGTGAACTGCCCACCATGCCCGCAATCCCCGACGGTAGCTCGTCCACTATGGAAGAGATGATTGAAGGTCAGCAGGGCGTTAAGGCCTTCCAAGCTGCCGCCGCTGAATTTCGAGCTTGCCAAGACAGCACCATGGCCGAGCTTAAAGCCTCTGTTGAGGAGGGGAACCCAGGAGCAGCACCAAAATATGAAGCGGCTACTGCAGATTACAACGAATCAGTAGCCATGGAGGAGCAGCTTGCCGAACAGTTCAATCAGGCAATCCGTGCTTATAAGGCCGCAAACCCCAGCTAAAGCTGGGAGACTGGCTGGTCGGGGTGCACACAGGCTTACTGAAGGGCCTGCAGCACCCCAGATGCGGCTTTAGTCGGCAGCGCGGGGCTCGACAAGCGCGGACAGCAACCCATATTTCGCTCTATGCATGCGTCCATCGCTTCAAGGTTAGAACGCGCTTTAATCTGTATGAGCCGTCGACACAGACGCCCTTGGCCCGATCAGGTATTACGGCGCTGAGACGCTTTGCTTTCCGGGCCCATTCATAACCAACGTAATCAAAAAGCACAAAAATGAACTCACCATCGTAACGGCCAACAGCACCATGACCGCCTGCTCACCCTCACTCAATGTGCCCGCGGAAAGCCCTTCAGCCCGCCAGGCCCAAGCGCGATAGTGCAAGCAAAACGTAAAACCCCAGGCCCCGCAAATAACACCTGTCAGCCTGGGGTCCTTAAATAGAAAGTAGCTCCCAACGAGCAGCAGGGTATCCGCCATTAGATCAGGCAATAACCCCAAGAAGGTTTGACCATGTCGTAACGTATAGGAGATTTCTAAGATAAAATGTAGACCAGCAAAAAGCGCGGTCACAATGGCAAAGTTTCTCTTAAAGGTTGCGCTCTTAAACATACTTGGCATCCCAGCCCATACAAAGCGGTCGATGGATGATATCCAACCCTTGGGTGTTT
>QXYP01000082.1:3213-7864 GCA_009886815.1 Halieaceae bacterium | reverse complement strand
GCGCATGCGTTTGCGGTTGTAAGGAATCAAAATACCCATATCCGACGCCCGTCGCCCCAGGCCCCGCAAAGCGAAACCTGTGAAAGACTGAGCCTCTTCAACGTGTTCAGACATTTAAATTTAACGTTGAAAACGACCCATCAGGCTTTCTTAACGAACTGGGATTTCAGCTTCATTGCACCCACGCCGTCAATCTTGCAGTCGATATCGTGATCACCATCGACGAGTCGTATATTCTTCACCTTAGTGCCCACCTTGACCACTAAAGACGAGCCTTTAACTTTAAGATCTTTAATGACTGTCACGGTGTCGCCATCGTGCAATGTATTTCCGTTGGCGTCATGTATCGATGCACTGTCTTGGCCTTCAGCACGGGTAAAATCTGGGTGCCACTCGAAGCCACATTCAGGGCAGACTAATCGGTCGTTATCTTTGTAGGCATAGCTCGAATTGCATTCGGGACACGGGGGCAGGTCACTCATTATTCGGTCCCTTGGCGGGTTAGTGTCACGAGCTGCACAGCCGAAGAGCCAGCTTAGATCGCTGGCCTTACCATTATGGAGTCAGGGTTTGTGGATTACCCCGCATCGGCATTGGAATTAGGCGGCCGCCTGATCACCTTCTTCGGGTTGATTCTCTTGCTCTGGATTAGCCTCAGCCAGTTGAGCCTCAAGATCTTTGACCTTTTGTTCGAGTTGCGTATTTTCCGCACGAACCTGAGTCAGTGACTTCTGCAGCGTGTCACCGGTTTTGGTCTTTTCAGCCAACTTCTTTTTCGAGGCATCCAAATTTTTGCGCAGCCGCTGCGGATCATATTTTTTGAGTTCAACCAGCTCGGCACGTTCAGCCGCGAGGTCTTTTTGAAGCTCCTTAACGCGACCTTTAATGGTCGCAACTTCTTCCTTCATTCGATCTGAGCGGTTGTGCAACTCACGATTGCGCTGCTCAAGCGCCTGGGCGTCTTTTGACTTACCCGAAAGCTCGGTAATGGTGGCCAGCTGGGTTGCGACTGTTTTTTCGAGCTCAGTAATTCTGGCTTCCAGCGCGGTCTTACCGTCGGATAGCTGAGTAATCGATAGGTCTTTGTCGTCGAGTTGCTGTTGGTATTCCCCTCGAAGCTGGGTTTCCATGGCAACGAGTTTTTCAAGTTTATTCAGTGATAGCGAATCGCTCATTAATGTTCCTGCTCATCTTGATATTAAATGGTGTCTTTTTTCCTGCCGGATTGAATTTGGCAGCTAAATTTAAGGCCCCGTTTGGGCTCATACACGACCGCTTTGGTATTACGCTGTGCTGAAGAATTCTCTGTACCCTTTAAGCCACACTTCTCCCGCAGCGTTTTTTGCAACCACTATTAGCAACCACTAGGTGTGGGGTCTGCAACGAGTCGGAGGTTATGACGGGGTTCCATAGAACGCGAACCTACGGCGCGCGTATTATGAGGATGATGGACAGAACCTACAACTTTTTTTGAGAGATATTCTTGTGTGTTCTTGCGCATTTTTAGCCCCTGGGGTTTCAGGGGTCGAACTAATCCTACCCCTAGAATTAGGTCAATACGGTAGGGTAAATTTGTGGCGGCTTCGGTCGATTTCAGAGACTAGGATCTAACAAGAGTCGCGAACTGATGTGTCTAGTCTGCCCAATTTTTTCGTCTGTCCCGGGTCTGTGCAGCGTAAACGTCGGCTGATTAAGGATTTACCGTGTCACGGATTTTTCCCACAAGCCACTGATATTTAATAGATTTCGCGGTCGGCGGCTGTCGCTGGAATGAAACGGCGTCTTTGTGGAACCGAATTAAACGGCGCAGTTTCCGCTGCATAATCGATGAGTGGCAGGCAACATTGAGCGGCGTTGCCAACGCATACGCGGAGCGGTCGAGAGAACGGTGATGTAAACTGCCCCTAGCCTTTCTGAATCACACGACCGCACGGATATTACAGTGAGGGGTCAATAAAATGCTCTATGAATTACACAAGCTGGGGTGAGTCTCTAAATATGCAACGATTTGAAGTGAACAGACAGGCATTTAGCGAGTGGCGCAGTGCTCCACAAGCAAAGCCAGTGCTGGCCAACGGCGAAGTCCGACTCGCTATCGACTTTTTTGCGTTTACCGCCAACAACCTAACCTACGCCGTCGCGGGCGACTTCTTGGGCTATTGGAATTTTTTCCCAGTTGTCCCCGATGATGGTTACGGGGTGATTCCCGTTTGGGGGTTTGCCGACGTCATAGAGTCCCGCTGCGATGAGGTTGTGGTGGGCGAGCGGCTATATGGCTATTTTCAGCCCTCGGGTGAATTGGTGATCGCACCGACCAACGTCAGTTCCAGCCTGTTGATTGATGGTACGGCGCACCGACAGTCATTGCCTGTTCTCTATAACCAGTACCAACGCATTGCCAAAGGTCAGGGTGAGGGTTTGGCTGGGCGCCTTCAGGCATTGCTCGGACCCTTGTATATGACGGGCTACGCTATCGCTGACCAGCTCGCAGTGAATCAGTGTTACGGCGCCCAGCAGGTAGTCATTGTGAGTGCCTCGAGTAAAACCAGCATTGGCTTGGCCGAAGCACTGGCTGAAAGTGATCAACCTTCAAAGGTTGTGGGATTAACCTCACCGCAAAACGTGGCTTTTGTGCAGGGGCTTGGTATCTACGATCAGGTTGTCGCTTATGACGCCATCGACTCGCTGTCGAATTCATCGGCAGTGGTTATCGACATGGCTGGCAGTGGTGAGACTGCAGAAAAATTGCGCGAGCACTTTGCGGATGAGCTGAATTATTACATCAGCGTGGGTTTGACCCATTGGGACAAAGCCCGCGGTAGCGGTGGGGCGCCACAGGAGCGGCACGAGATGTTCTTTGCGCCTACCTACATCATCGAGCGCACGAAAGCCTTGGGCCCTGGTGAGTTTAATCGACGACTGCAGGGTTTTCTCGAGCGCGCATCGGCTAAGGCTGTGACCTGGCTTCAACTCAACGAGGTCGATAGTGTTGAAGCTTTGGGAGCGTTGTATACCGACGTCTGCGCTGGAATTATGGATCCATCAGAAGGCATCATTTGTAAATTCTCGCCACACTGAGTCATAGGCTGCGGTCAGGTCTATACGCGGTGTGGGGTGACCACGTCGCGGTTGTACGAGTTCGTCTCTCTATGGCAGACCGCGAAGTATGGCAGACCGCGGTGCTAGCCCGGCAGTGACTGTGCGGCTATATCCCCCATTTTTTAAAGGGTGTGTCGTTACTGTACCTGCCAAATTGTGTGGTAAATCCTGCGGCAGCTGGTGAGAGCACGTTTAACTATTGTCATAAAGACAATAAAGTAATGCTTTGTTCCCCCTGTATGCGGAACAATAAATGCGATGTAATCTCGCCACCTGCTTCCGGCGTGCCTGCTTTTTTGAAAACTTTTCGCGGCTGTTATTAACCGGCAGTTCAGTGTCACCACGGAGCAACAAGCATTTGAACCCAACTGAAAAAATGAACGTGAGCCGTAACAACCCTGTTTACAAGCTGCTCCAAATCGTCTCAAACGTAGAGGCGAATGAAGTTAGAGCTTTGATGGGCTCGTTTTTATTTGTGGTTGTTCTTATGTCTGCCTACTACATTTTGCGGCCCGTGCGAGACGCCATGGCCAGCGACTGGACAGACGCCGAGGTGAGCTGGTTGTGGACCCTCAATTTTTTTATCAGCACTGCGGTGGTTGCGCTGTATGGCGCGCTTGTTTCGCATTTTCGGCTGCGGCTTCTGGTGCCGGCTATTTACGGCATCTTTGCGCTGACGTTCTTATCATTTTTCGTTTTAGCCGCCACTATGGACGATCGAACTCTGGTCGATAAGTCGTTTTATGTGTGGGTCAGTGTCTTTAGCCTTTTCCACATTTCGGTGTTTTGGAGCTTTATGTCAGACCTGTTCAGCAAAGAGCAGGCCGGCAGGCTATTTGGCATTATCGCCGCGGGGGCAAGTGTGGGCGGCCTAATTGGGCCATCAATACCCTCGTTTTTTTCGGCGTCCCTTGGCACAGATAATTTACTGTTATTGGCCAGTGCCATGCTGCTTGTGCCCATTCCAATTATTTTCTATTTACAGTCCCTCAAATCATCAGACTTGCAAAACGAAGGCCTAGCGGTAGCAACGCCTGAGGTCAAAATTGGGGGCAATCCACTGGCAGGCTTCAAGCTGTTTTTTTCTAATCCGTACTTGATGGCGATTGGGCTCTTCATTTTTTTGTACACGGGCATTAGTTCTTTCGTGTACTTCGAGTTAAAGAATTTGCTAAGTGAGCTGAGCCGCGCTGAGCGCACGGCGGTATGGGCCCAAATGGACTTGGCCGTTAATGTGCTCTCCATTGCCATGGGTCTGTTTGCAACGGGTCGAATCATCGGGAAATTTGGAATGCCCGTAGCCATTGCATTCATCCCGGTGCTGATTTGTGCAGGCCTTGTTATTGTCGCGGTTTCCCCTTTTCTCGGTGCGGTAGTGGCCTTACAGGTCATTCGGCGTGCCGGCAACTATGGGGTCACTAAACCGGCCCGTGAAGTGCTGTTTACAAGGGTCGACAGAGAAGCCCGCTTTAAAGCAAAACCCGTTATCGACATCGTTGCCTATCGCGGCGGCGATATGCTGATGGCTTGGTTATTTACCGGTCTCACCCAG
>QXYP01000082.1:0-3203 GCA_009886815.1 Halieaceae bacterium | reverse complement strand
GATCGCGGCACTTTGGTCCCTTGTGGGCATTTACCTGGGACGGTGGTTTGAGCAGGAAGAGGCCCAGCGAGTTGACGACCCAGTGTAAAAGAAGAGATTCACGGCACCATTGACCGGTCATGAACCCAAAAATTTAAATACATAAAACGGACTGCAACTATGAAGTATTTTTCAATAATTATAACTTTGGCGATGGGCTTAAGTGTCGCAAACCCATCTTATGCCGATGGGCATGGCGATCATGCGAACGCGGCACCAAAAATGCTGAAGTACACCGAGTTTAATCAAATCGGAAATCCCGCTGACGTAATCTATGTCAAAGAGGAGGCCCCTCAAGCTCTGCAACCCGGTGATGTCAGAGTCAGCGTTCTAGCAGCGCCAATTAACCCGTCAAACCTGCTTCAGATAGCAGGTCAGTACGGTGTCGATGCCGTATTACCGGCTAAGCCCGGTAGTGAGGGGGTGGGCCGCGTTATCGAAGTCACTCCCGAGGCGGGTTATTTGAAGGTGGGGCAGCTTGTGTTGATCCTCGGCGGCGGCACTTGGAGAGACGAGGTTGTTGCTCCTGAAGCCGGCTTTCTGCCGCTACCGAATATGGGCGAGCTTCCCTCATCGGTTGTAGAACAGCTGGGCATGTCGGCGGTAAATCCGATTACCGCACTGTTAATGCTGACTTCCTTCGTTGATCTCAACGAGGGCCAATGGATTGTACAAAGTGCAGCAAACTCAGCTGTCGGCGGTTACGTGATTCAACTCGCGAAGCAACGCGGTATTAAAACGATCAATGTGGTTCGTCGTGAGGGGCTCGCAGAGGCGCTCATGGCTAAGGGCGCAGATGTGGTGTTAATTGACGGGCCAGATCTCGCCGATCAGATCGCCAGTGCCACGGGTGGCGAGCCGGTCGTTTTGGCACTTGATGCTGTGGGGGGAGATACCTACACCCGATTGACCAACAGCCTCGGTTACAGTGGCACTATCGTGGCCTACGGCATGCTTTCAGGAAAGCCTGCAAGTCTCAATACGGGTATGACCATTTTCAAAGATATCCGCAATCGAGGTTTTTGGCTGCAAAAGTGGTACGAGACGGCTTCCATGGAAGACAAGCAGGCAGCCTTTGGAAAAATTATTCCCTTAATTGCCACGGGTGTTCTCAAGGCTGATGTTGACTCACGTTTTGCGGTCGGTGATATCAAAGCGGCCGTCACTCGGGCTGCGCAAGATGGCAGAAATGGCAAGGTATTGATTGTGCCAAACGTTGAGTAAGTAAAGTTCCCGAGTAAAAGTACAATACGCAGTGAGCATCGTCCTTAATCCGGCGATGCTCATTGCCAATAAAAGCATCAGTCACTATGTGGTAAGCGTTTAGTCTCAAGGCGATTGAATACGGCTGACCAGAAAGTCGACGGCAACCTTCACTTTGGGCACGGCGTACTGCTGCTTCTGGTACAGCAGGTAGATGGCCAAATTTTTATTTTGGGTGACCCGTACTTTGGGCTTAATCGTGAGCTCCTGCACTTTGCCGTTATCTAGATCTTCTTGTACCGACCATCGCGGCGTCATGCAGATACCGCGCCCCGCAACAGCTTCCCTGCGCAGCCAGGTGCTGTTGTTCGAGATGGTTAGGGCCTTTCCTGATACGTCTAGCCACTGGCCTTTTTCCTCACACACCCAGGGGTGAGGGCCGTTTGGGGTGCGAAAAAAAAGGCCTTGGTGATCCCGCAAATCTGTCGCGTGTTTGGGTGTTCCGTTTGATGCAAGATAACTTGGAGAGGCGACTGGGATGAATTCGTTGTCCATAAGGCGCACGGCTTGGACTCTCTCATTGGGGGCATAGCCGCCCCGAATGGCAATATCCACTTCATCGCGCGATAGCGTGGAAAGCTCATCGCTGAAACTCAGGTCTAAAATGATCTCTGGATAAAGAGCTTTAAACTCGTCGAGAAGGGGTATGAGGATTCTTTCACCGAAGGTCACCATGGTGCTGATCCGAAGGAACCCTTTGGGCGAGGCTTGGTAGCTCCTCACCGATTCATCACTGCGTTCTAAATGGGCCAATACGTCTTGCACCTGTGTGTAATAAAGCTGGCCAATTTCGGTGACTTGAACAACACGGGTGGTGCGTTTTAAGAGGTTCGCCCCAAGGCTCCTTTCAAGATCTGCGATACGCCGAGACAGTGATGAGGCCGGAACCGAAAAAGTGGCAGCTGCTTTTGTAAAACTGCCGGTTTCGACCACTTTGCTGAAGTAACGCAAGGCTCTTAATTGGTCCATTGTCGTGCCTTAAATGACGGCATTATTATTGCCTTAAGGGCAATAGATTAACTCAATTACCCTGCGATTTAGTGCGAAGAATTTCAAACAAAACTCAGGCAGATAACAGGCATTTAGCGAGTAGGCTTCTCACAGGGTTGCGTATTGGTGCTTGTGCTTGCTACAGCTCGGAGCGTTGACCAATAGGCCACGGGTTTGCGCAAGAACAATAGCGCCTATTTTCACTGGCACAGCCGTTGGTATGGCAAAAGTGCTGGGTGCAAGGGGCTTATGAGCTTTAGTAATAAGCGACAAATCGGTGAGCAAAGCTTTTACAACCTATGAAGTTAGGGTAGTGTCTCGCTTTCTTTAAACTGCAGCGCAGCTCGCGTTGGCAAAGTTAAAAAATTTTAAGAGGATTTGAATCATGAAATTTGCAAGGCTATTCCCTGTTTCAATGGTTGCTTCATTAGTGCTGCTGCCACTCACTGCATTCTCTGGCCATCATGAAGCTGGCGAAACTGTCGTACACGGTAACGACGCTGGAACGGTTTGGGCCTCAGGTGGTCGTGCCATGGTGGCCGAAATTGAGGGCGAGGTTGTCGCCGTCAATATGGACACGCGAGAAGTTGTTGTCGTGGGCCCCGCAGGTAATTTCCTGACCTTAGCGGCCCGTGAAGACGGTGTTAACCTGACCAAGATTGCCGTTGGCGATACCATCGTGGCGGATTACGTTATGTCTATTGAAGCTGAGGTACGAATGCCTACAGCTGAAGAGCAGGCTAACCCCTGGGTTGTCATGGCAGACATGGGCAATACAACTGACGATGCGCCTGTGACGGCGGCGGGTGCTGCACGCATGATTCGCGCGGTCTGTACCATTGAGGCCATGGACAGCTGCGGTAATGTCACCATAAAAGACTCACGTGGCCACATGCACACTGTTGGCGGTG
>QXYP01000081.1:1674-6019 GCA_009886815.1 Halieaceae bacterium | reverse complement strand
CCGCATCCGCAGTAACACCGTCAATGCAAATAGGCCGTAAAAAGCGACAATCATCAGGAGCAAGGGATACAGCATTGAAGCGTCGATAGCACTCTCCCCCGTAAACTTAATAGAAGCGGGTTGATGCAAGCTGTACCACCAATCGACTGACTTATAGATAATAGGAATATTGACCGTACCGACGAGGGATAGCACGGCGCAGGCCTTGGCGGCCGCTACCTTGTTGTCAAAGGCCTCAGCGAGGGCCATTACCCCTAAATAAAGAAATAATAATATCAGCATGGATGTGATTCGAGCATCCCAGACCCACCAAGCTCCCCAGGTCGGCTTCCCCCAGATAGATCCGGTCACCAGGGCCACAAATGTTAAGGCTGCTCCCACGGGCGCCAACGCGCGCATTGCGGTGTCTGCCATTTTTATTTTCCAGACAAGGCTCATCAGTCCCGCCGTTGCCATGACGTAATAGCCGGCCAGTGCAACGACCGCCGCAGGCACGTGAATAAAAATAATCCGATAACTATTGCCCTGACGATAGTCAGGGGGCGCGATAAGCAAACCCCAGATACAGCCCACGATTAGTGCCAACAGCACGATGGGCAATAACCACGCGATAGCGCCGTTAGCGAAACGGTAAAACCAGGGAGGCGAACCCATTTTGTGCACAATTGACCACATGCTGTGATTATATCCCGTTCCTGTTCAAAAACACTGTCACTAGGCTTCTAGCGAAATACGGAGCCCAGCCGCAATGGCTAATGGTGCCAAAACACAGCCCGCTGCCGCTAAAGCACCCAGTAAGGCCAACCATGAGTACGGGTCGTAGCCCAACGCTGCCTCCCGCACGGCTGCGGTGCCGAAAATCAATACCGGTACAGTAAGAGGAATTGACAGCAACGACAAAAGCACCCCGCCACGCCGCAGTGCGACAGTGAGTGATGCGGCCACAGCGCCAATGAGGGACAGGCACAAGGTGCCTAAAACCAGACTCCCCATCAACACTGGAATAGCCTGACCCGGCATGTTTAACAGAGCAGCAAAGACTGGCGACGCCAGGGCGAGTAAAACCCCGCTCAGCAACCAGTGACAAAACACCTCAACCATCGCTGATATCGCTAAAGGATGGGGGGATAGCGCCAACTGCTCTAAGGTTCCATCTTCATAATCTGACTGAAACAATCGACCACTCACCACCAGACTCGACAGTAGTGCCACGACCCAAAGGATGCCAGGTGCCAGCGACGCCAATATTTTGGGATCGGGCCCCAGCCCTATAGGAAATAGCGTAATCACCATGAGAAAAAAGATTAAGGGCCCAACAATATCGCTGGGGCGACGAAGGGCAGCCTGCAGATGACGCTGCGTCTGAAAGCGCAAAAATGTGCCCAATTCAGGCAGCATATTGATCGAGGTCCAGCACTTTTAGCTCGGCCATGCGCGTCGGTTGATGACTGGTAAACACCACCGCGCCCCCGTCGGCACAATGACGCTGCATTTGCGCCTCAAGTATTGCCGTTCCGTCAACGTCAATCGCGGTAAAGGGCTCATCGAGCAGCCACAATTGCGCCTCCGACAGCCACAAGCGAGCGAGGCCAACACGACGTTGCTGTCCCGCAGACAACTGGCAGATCAGCGTATTTTCATACCCCTCAAGTCCCACCTGCTTTAATGCTGCAGCAATTTTTTCAGCGTTATCAGTAACTCGACCGCTGCCATGCCAGCGGAGATTTTCCGTACAACTCAATAACGGTTTCAGTCCCGGAAGGTGTCCTTGGTACAAGACGCTCTCCGTACAGAAACGCTGTCCCTGCAAACCCAAACGAGTTAAGCCAGAAATAGCCCGCATGAGGCTCGTTTTACCACTACCGTTACTCCCAAGCATTTGCCAGCACTCACCTGAACGCACCGCAAAAGATACCCCGGAAAGTAAACGACGCGCTCCGCGGTCTAAATCAACGGCCTCAAGCCTTAGCAGATCTTCGAGCACTTAACTAAAGACCCTCATAACTGCACAACCTTCAACTCAGGAAGATGAATCTCTTTATCAACTTCTATTTTTAAATCTTTGAAATTAAACAGATTATTATCGGCAAGCTGGGAGGGGGAAACGCTGCTTAGCGCCTTGAAGATTGTTTCGATACGCCCAGGGTATTGCCCTTCCCAGCCCTGCAGCATGTGCTTAATTTCTTGCCGCTGAAGGTTGGTTTGAGAACCACACAGATTACAGGGAATGATCGGAAAGGCCTTAGCTTGCGCATATTTGGCAATATCCTCCTCCTTACAATACGCCATGGGGCGAATAACCACATTCTTGCGGTCGTCGCTGAGCAGTTTTGGCGGCATCGCTTTGAGCTTTCCAGCAAAGAACAGGTTTAAAAATAACGTCTCAACAATATCATCACGGTGATGGCCTAAGGCGATCTTGCTAGCGCCAATCTGCTCGGCAAACCCATACAGGGTGCCCCGTCGCAATCTCGAACAAAGCCCACAGGTTGTTTTACCCTCTGGAATGACAGATTTCACGACACTGTAGGTGTCTCGCTCCAAAATATAGTAGGGAACACCCAGCTCTTCTAAATACTTGGGAAGTACCTCTTCGGGAAAGTCTGGCTGCTTTTGGTCCAAATTGACCGCAATCAATTCGAAGTCAATGGGAGCACGGTCCCTAAGGCTCAATAAGATGTCGAGCATGGCATAAGAATCTTTGCCACCGGACAGGCATACCATAATACGGTCGCCCTCCTCGATCATGGCAAAATCGGCAATTGCCTTCCCAACATTGCGCCGCAGACGCTTGTGCAGCTTATTGAAGGAATAGTCCTGCCTGCGCGTATCTTTTAAAGAATGGCTGTTGGCGGGGCTCACATCCTGCATAAATTTGTCTCTGGCGGGTTCTGACATGGCCATACACCGGTCGAAAGAAGCGTCGATCATATAGAAAGGCTGCTTTTGGGTCCAAATACACACATAAAATTTGTTTAGATTCGGTTACGACTTGAGTTTTTGTTGTCAGCACCGGAAAATCGCGCCCGCAGCAGATGTTGTCGAAGGGAAACCCCTAGACCCTGCCAAGCACTCCGCTCTCCACTGAGGATCATCATTATGAAAGCTCCCGTTCGCGTTACGGTTACTGGCGCCGCAGGCCAAATTGGTTATGCCCTTTTATTCCGCATTGCCTCTGGCGCCATGCTGGGCGACGACCAACCCGTAATTCTACAGTTGCTCGATATCACCCCAGCAATGACCGCGCTAGAGGGTGTGCGCATGGAGTTAGACGACTGCGCCTTTCCTTTATTGGCCGGTGTTGTGTGCACTGACGACCCCAACGTGGGCTTCAAAGATACCGATTACGCCTTGCTGGTGGGCGCTAGACCCCGTGGACCCGGCATGGAGCGTAAGGACCTGCTTGAAGCCAATGCCGCTATTTTTTCAGTGCAAGGCAAGGCACTGAATGATCACGCTTCGCGCACTGCCAAGGTCTTAGTGGTCGGCAACCCCGCTAACACTAATGCTCTGATCACACAGCGCAATGCACCTGATTTGGATCCACGCAATTTTACCGCCATGACGCGCCTCGATCACAACCGCGCTGCGACACAGATTGCACAAAAAACGGGCACCACCGTTAATGACGTCACCTGCATGACAATCTGGGGGAATCACTCGGCAACACAATACCCCGACCTGTTCAACGCCAGAGTCAAGAATGAAAAAGCCATCGATCTCATCGATCAGGCTTGGTACGAAGACAGTTTTATTCCCACGGTACAACAGCGAGGCGCTGCCATTATTGAAGCACGGGGCGCCTCTTCTGCGGCCTCTGCGGCCAACGCTGCCATCGACCATATGCGCAGCTGGGCATTGGGCACTGAAGGTGACGACTGGGTCTCGATGGGTGTCTATTCAGACGGTTCCTACGGAATCCCCCAAGGACTTATCTACTCATTCCCTTGTCGCTGTACCAATGGCGACTGGTCCATCGTGCAGGGCGTTGATGTCGGTGAATTCAGTCGATCGAAGATGGATGCAACCGCCAAGGAACTGTCAGATGAGCGAGATGCCGTCGCACATCTCTTGGGATAAACCCTGCTACAGCTCCCGCAACACAACCAGCGGTGGAACCACCACCGCTTTGCGGCAGCTCAAAACTCCCAGCCCACCTATAAGAATCACACCCGCTAAAATACTCCAGGGCCATAGCCAAGGACTCGCCTGATACGTGAGGTCAAGGGCTTGCGTCTGCAGTGCCCACGCCGCCATTTCAGCCCCCAACACAGCGAGCAAACCTGCAAACGCTCCCAGGGTGGAAAATTCTATGAGCAGGGCACCCAACAACAAACTCTTTTTG
>QXYP01000081.1:0-1664 GCA_009886815.1 Halieaceae bacterium | reverse complement strand
AAAGTGCACTTTCGCGCAAACGAATATCGACACTCGCCTGAACACCCGCAATCAACACCAAGCTCCCCGCCAACAAAATGACCGCCAACACCAACTCGATAGCTTGGCCTACCCTGTCTATGATGGTGCGAATTTCCGCAATGACAATATCAAGCTCAATAATGGTGACCGTGGGGAAAGCGGTTATCAGTTCATTTAACAGCGCTTTTTGCTCTGCCGGCAGATAGAAACTCGTGAGAAATGTGTTGGGGAAACGCTCCAGTGTTTTCTTTGGAAAAATGACGAAAAAATTGGGTTTCATGCTTTGCCAATCAGATTCTCGCAAACTAGAGACTCTGGCTTGGAAGCTCTCTGAAGCAATACGCAGCTCTAGGACATCTCCGACATTGGCGCCCAAACGTTGCGCAAACTCCCTCTCCAGCGACACCTGTGCCTCATCGGTATCGGCATCCCACCATTCGCCGGCGATAATTTCATTGGCCTCGGGCAACGTGTCGGCGTAAGTGAAATTAGCCTCTCGCTGGCGTCGCTCTGACTGGACGCCGTCTGCTGCTGCCAGTTCCTCACCGTTAACCGCCATCACCCGACCCCGGGTCATGGGAAATTGAGGCTCTGATTCGATACCTCGCTCGACTAGAAACTGGGTCAACGAGGTTCGCTCTTCGGCCGTGATATTCAGCATGAAATGATTGGGGCTCCCGGGGGGCAGCTGGGCCTGCCACTGATCAACTAAAGCACCTCTAACCATGATCAGCACCAGCATCAGCATAATCGCAATGGCAAAGATAACCATTTGCAGCGCGTTCGCAGTGCCTCGCCGATGAAGGTTCGCCAAAGCGAGGCGCCAAACGCTACCCGCCGCGCTACCCATAGCCCGTCCACCGCGCAAAAGAATCTGAGCTGCAAAATAGCCGGCTCCAACTGTCAGCGACAAACCCGCGACCACGCTGCCGGTTACTTTTAGATCCCCTGAGTACCACCACATCAAGGCAAAAACAGAGACTGCACCTAGGGCATAATCCATCGAACGCTGAGCGTCACTCGCGTCAACATCACGGCGCAACACTCGCAGGGGCGGGATCTGCGCGAGCCGTTCCAGTGGCGGCCAGGCAAAAAAGCCCAAGCAGACTAAAGCAGTAGCACCACCAATTAAGTAGGGTTCAAAACCTATGGCCCCAGGTTGGACGCCTAGTTGCTCGGCAAAAAGCTGAAAGAATAGCGCTTGCAGAGCCCAACCCAGAGCGCAGCCCAAAGTTGTCGCAACGACACCCAAAATGAGTAAGCTTCCGCCGTAAAGCCTGGCGATTCGCTGACGACTAGCCCCCAGACTTTTCATAATCGCTACATGATCGGTATGCCGCTCGGAAAATCTCCGGGCTGCCAAGGCTATTGCCGCGGCAGCTAACACCACGCCTAGACTGCCCGCGAGCAATAAAAACCCTTGGGCCCTGTCCAATGTTTGGCTAATGCTGGGCTGACTGTCCTCGACACCCAGCAAACGTTGTCCTTGATTCAGCCGAGGCGTTACCCACTGGGTAAATGCGTCTAATGCGTCTGCCTCTCCTGCCAGCAGTAATCTCCAAGTCACCCGGCTACCGGGCTGAATGACACCGGTGGCGGGAATATCCGCCAAATTCATCAACAACCTGGGGCCGTACCCAAAA
>QXYP01000080.1:2456-4105 GCA_009886815.1 Halieaceae bacterium | reverse complement strand
AATAGTTTGGGTGGCAGACGCAACATGTCCGATCACTACCGCTGTGGCCGAGCTGGCAATGCCCGGCATGTTGTGATGCTCGGCGACCCAGTATCGATGATAACCCCAAGATTCTGCCTTGATTGCTAGCTGTTTACTGCGCTCAAGGGCGCACCCTGCGTCGCTGCCAAGGGTAATGGGAACTAAGTCGAGAATGCTATGGAGCGCCATAAGTCAAAGCTTGTGATTGGAGTATTGATAGTATGCCAGACATTAGCCCGCGTTAGCCGTTAGGGTTGCGCTGATCGCGAAGCCCTGTTGCGCTCAGTGCCCAAAGCAAAGCTCTAAGAATATGAGGTCTAAAGTAAGGCAGCAGGGGTACAAAATTATTACAATTGGACTTCATTTGGCCGGATATTAAAAATTCGGCTCTCACTGCACTCAGAAACGTTACAGTCCAAGGCGGTAAAAGTTTGGACGCATTAAGATATCCATATGATCAGAACCGTTCCCAGCGCTCCCGCTAGAAGTCTTGTATTTAGTCTAAAAGACCAACACGGCGACACGGCTACGGAGCGGCTCATACAAGAGTATTGCGGATTGCGCTCGCGGGAAATTTGGGCTGAATCCTGGATTACTACCACTCAAAGATCACAGCTGCTTCAGCTCTGTCTGTCTGACAGGGGCTTGGGCGTCGAAAAAACATTAGAAGTAGTGAGTGAATCCTCACTGTCCAGTCTTGGCCCAATCGCCGACCTCGTGAAGACCAGTGCAACCATTTGTGACGCCATCGTAAATCTACAGGCCTACAGCACTTCTTTTATCCCTGACTTAATTCAAACGACACAGATATTGAACTCAGGAGAACTGATGCTTACCACTGCTTCCGCAACAGAAGCGGACGGTGACGAACATGGCGCCCTTCTAGTCGCACGAGCAGCGGTAACAGCCAGCGTGCTCGGTGAACTAACAGGCACCCAGAACCATGGGGGAGTTGTTTCCATACCCCGAGCAGAATCAAAATTTTCGCGGAGGTTACATCAACGGTTTCCAAGTGTTATCAAATTCCGGCCTGATGACACATTTGTGCGCGTTGTGGTGCCGGTCAGATGGCTCGATAGGCCTCCCGTTACCAGTAACCACGCCCTTCATGCGGTCGCTATGAAAAATTTAACGCCCCTGCTAGACGAGCTGTCGCACAAAAAACCTTACAGTGCTCTGGTTGCAATGCACCTCTGTGCTCACATACCCATGAATGCCAGTCTCACTGATGTGGCTTTAAGAATGGCCACAACTGATCGCACGCTGAGGCGACGATTGGTCCTTGAAGAGACCAGTTTCCAGCGAATCAAGCACGCTACAATGCTAAAGGTGGCTTCGGACTTAGCTACGACTGCGGCAGCCCAAGGCGACGTGGCCAAGCGGGTGGGCAAACAAAAACACCACTTTGGCACATGGTTCTTTGAGGCAACAGGAAAGCGGTATAAAGATGTCGTGGCAGAGCATAGCTGATTTTTTCGTAGTCAATTGGTCACGGCATAGACGCGGAGAACGCCCTGCGCCAACGCGCTAAATTTTTGCCATGAAGAGCAAGGTCCATCCAGCAAAACTCCTTCAGCTTTTGATGATAGCGAAACGATTGAGGCCAGACTGAGGGTGCCCCCAACCCC
>QXYP01000080.1:0-2446 GCA_009886815.1 Halieaceae bacterium | reverse complement strand
CGGAAGGCCAATTTGCGCGACATTGCTGAAGGATTATCCGCCGAATCCCAATGGGAATAATCGGACAGTGTTTTGGGGGCTAGGGACAAATGGCCAAACAAGCTTTTGGGTCAAGTTTGCTTCCAAACTGAGGGCTAACGCGAAATCTGAAGTCGAAGGGTCAGACTGCACTCTCTTAAAGCGGTCAGCTTCTACACCTCAGCCCGCTATCTCAACGCACTAATTTAACGCACTATCTCTGCGGACTATCCCTCTGCGCACTATCCCTGCGTCGGCGCTCCCACGCTTAGTGGCGCCAAGCTCTCCATCAAGACCCCGATTCGCCTGACTGGGCGTCACTATGAATGCAAATTTGATAGGTCTATAAATAAGCAGAGCGTTCAAATTTGAGCGGTGACTGATAGACTGCCGTCGGTGGACTTAACCTGAGTCGGCCTTGCGCTAACCACCCTCACTAGGTGTGCACACGCCAACTTTGGAGGCCGCTGGGTCATGAAGCAAAGCACTCACTTCCCAGTTTTTCTGGCCCTACTAGGCGTGCTGCTGTTTTCCCTGTTGGATACGGTCATGAAAGCCCAGGCGCTGGCCATGGGTACCTACTCCGCCATGTTTTGGCGAATGGTATTTGGTGTGCTGTTTGCTCTCCTGCTGTTTTCGCGCGGCGGAATTCGGCCCATCGCCGGTAAAGCCCTAAAAATTCATATTCTGCGGGCAGCATTAACTGCCCTAATGACCTATCTGTTTTTCTTTAGTCTCACACGCATTCCTCTCGCTCAAGCAATTGGCCTGTCGTTCATTGCACCTATCATCAGCCTTTTTCTCGCGGCGCCCCTACTGGGAGAGCGCATACAGAGCAATGCTAAAATAGCTGCAACACTCGGGTTTATGGGCGTGGTGGTGGTCGTTGGCGGCGAATTACTGAGCCTCAACGCAGACAGCGATTTTTTGGGTTTGTCAGCAGTTCTTTTGTTTGCCCTGCTCTACGCTCTTTATCTGATCCTCCAGAGAAAACATTCGCTGATGGCAAGCCCCATTGAGATTGTCTTTTATCAAAATATTATGGTGTTCGGAATACTGCTACTGGGGGCGCCGTTCTTTGTCACGTTACCTACTAATGCAGGGCAATGGGGTGGTGCAGCCTTCGCCGCTGCCTCCGCCATGGCGTCCTTAGCACTTATGTCTATGGCCTACCGACGCGCAGAAATACAAAAGCTCACATCCATCGAGTACACCGCCTTTATTTGGGGTGCGCTCTTTGGTTGGTTGTTTTTTGGCGAAGGCCTCACCCTACAAACAATACTGGGCACTGGGTTGATTGTTGCGGGCTGTCTAGCAAACCTTCGTAGAAGTTGATCTGATCTGACCAGCAATTCCCCTAGGGCCTTCCTCTATGAGCCTAGGAGGAATACGTAATGTAAAAGCCGCCTGAATTCGAGACGAGCAATCCGGGTTACCCCACTTTGCCCACCCTTCGCGTTCATCGGCTGTTTGCATGTTGGCCGCCAACATCGATTAGCCAGCGAGATCATGGCAATCTGCCAGCTTTAGGGCCGGCATTGAAATTCTGGGTAAAAGCGTGCGCTTAAGTTTTTCGTCATCGGTGTACCCTCAGTTCGCCACGGGGAGCTAAGCCCAATTCAGCCGCAAGATGTTCGATATCACTAGAACTCAGAATGAAACGAGGGCAGAGCCAAAAGACCCAGGCAATAATATGTGGCGGCGTTAATAAACATGCACTCGCCAGTGATCACCATTTCCGCAGTTTAAATAAGCAATACAGCTCAATAGGTTCGGTAACGGGACAAATTGGATACGACATTGTCGAGTCGTGGCGCGGTTTCTCTCATAATGCTTGAATAAAAAAATACTGGCTAAAAGGATATAAAACCGTGCGAAGCATCGTATCTTGGATGAGTTTTGTGGTGATCGCTCTGCTGCTGTCGAGCTGCGACTCGTCACAAAGCCCAAAGGAACGGATCAGCAGCCCCCCACCGGAAAATATTTT
Organism: Halieaceae bacterium; assembly: GCA_009886815.1. Lineage (GTDB taxonomy): Bacteria > Pseudomonadota > Gammaproteobacteria > Pseudomonadales > Halieaceae > Luminiphilus. Next base: position 441 of record QXYP01000080.1, on the reverse strand, counting down.
TGGCAACCCTACTTATCGCGCCATTTCCTACGGCGGATATCGAGGATTGACCCGTGATAACGCGCCTACGCTTGAGCAAGTGATAGAAGATATGCAGATTCTATCGGCTATGGGGATCAAGCTTTTACGGACATACAACACGTCGCAATATCCGCTAGCCACCCTCGTCTTAGACGCTATCTCGACCCTAAAGCAACGAGATCCTAACTTTGAAATGTATGTCATGCTCGGCGCCTGGATTGAAGCGCGCAATGCCTGGGCTGAGGGCGTTTGGGACGCTGAAAATAACCGCTGGGTGGGCGGAACCGTTCCCGATCACACCTTAGGCAATGTTGAGAACAACACACAAGAAATCGCAGCGGCCGTGAGTCTGGCCAACGCACACCCCGACATTGTTAAGGCCATTGCCGTGGGCAACGAAGCCATGGTGCAGTGGGCCGG
>QXYP01000008.1 GCA_009886815.1 Halieaceae bacterium | reverse complement strand
CTTTTGCTGAGGGGTGCTGAGTAAATGTTGCTGTCTGTCTTAGTGGCCGGTATTGCGGTTTTTGTAGGGATTATCTTTTTTCACGCGGGATACTCGAAGTTTCGCCACCCTGCCGATTATGTAGACATTATGGCGGCCTATTTAGGACGCCCGGTGATGATTGGAGCGGTCACAGCAACGGGCATCGTGGAGATGGCGATGGCGGCGTTGGTTATAGCTCCCAATACGCGATCAATTGGGGCGCTGGCGTGCAGTATTCTGCTCATGACCTATGCGCTATTTATGTGGCGTCAGATTCAGGCGGGCCGCAGAGATCTTCGCTGTGGCTGCAGCGGCCCCGCGGCCGAAACGCGCATTGGACCTGAATTGGTTGTGCGCAATCTTTTGTTGGCATTCCCATTGCTTGGACTGGCGTTTTTGAATCCTGAAATAATGTCTTGGGCCGCTGTCTTTTTAGGTTTAGCTTTTGGCCTCTTCTTACTCATGATTTATTTGTCCAGTGATCAGGTCATTGCTAATCGGCAGCGTTTGCTGGGGTGGTCGGCATGAGCTTCCTTGTGGTGTCAAACATTGTTTTGTGGATCGCGGTAATCAGTCTCGCCGTTGTGAACTATGCGCTGTTGCGGCAAGTGGGCGTGCTCTATGAGCGGGTAGCTCCAGCGGGTGCTTTGATGGTTAACCGTACCCTTGAGGTCGGGGCGCAGGCACCTGCGCTTGAGGCGTTAACACTCAGTGACGAGCGAATCAGCATTGGTGGTGTCAGCAGTAAATCTCAGCTGCTGTTTTTTATGTCTCCAGATTGTCCTGTTTGTAATGAGCTCATGCCCGCTTTGTTATCGAGCGCACGTGCTGAGGCAGCTTGGATGGATGTGGTTTTGGTGAGCGACGGCGACCAGCAGGATCATGCGGGCTATGTTACGCGGAAGGAAATTTCGTTACCTTATGTGGTGAGTGAGCTCATCGGTAAGAGTTATGGCGTGTCCAAGTTGCCCTACGCAGTTTTAGTTGATGAGCAGCAGCGTGTGGCTTCCCTTGGAATTGTTAACTCTCGTGAGCATATAGACAGTCTCTTCGAAGCTAAGGAGCAAGGCGTGGCTTCGATTCAGGATTTTATGAATAAGCGCACAGATGCGTCTTATGTGGAGGTCAAATCATGATGTCTTTCATTGATCGGTTGCTCGAGCAGCGAGCTCGAAGTGCCGCACAGCAAGCACCTCGACGAGGCATGCTGAAAGCGCTGGGCGGGGTGCTTGTTGGGGCTAGTACACTGCCGTTATTACCTGTGGCTCGTGCGGCGGGCCCCGAGGCCGCTTCCAGACCCCAAGAGTCAGGTAGTGATACCGATTGCGACTATTGGCGTTACTGCGCTATCGATGGTTTCTTATGCAGTTGCTGCGGGGGCAGCGCAAACACCTGTCCTCCTGGCACGGAAATGTCGCCGGTGACTTGGATCGGTACCTGCCACAACCCAGCGGATGGTCGTAACTACGTTATTTCCTACAACGACTGCTGTGGTAAACCAGGTTGTGGCGCCTGCCTGTGCCAGCGTGATGAGGGCGATAGACCGCCATATCGTCCCGATAAAACCAATGATATTAATTGGTGCCTAGGCACATCGAGTGCGGCTTACCATTGCTCGGCTGCGGTGGTCGTTGGGGTGGCATTCGAGGAGTAAGGGCGTGTTTAACGCGATCATCAAAGGGCTGATGCTTGTATTGCTCGGATCTGTCCCGTGTTTTGCTGCGGATGATGCGATGAATCCCGAGCGCGCGAAATACCACTATCAAATGTTTTGTCAGGGGTGCCATACCCCCGACGGGGCTGGTGCTAACGCAATTCCGCCCCTGAAAAACTTTATGGGCTATTTTTTGCGCAGCCAGCGGGGCAGGGAGTTTATGGTGCGTGTACCAGGCTCGGCATTGTCCACACTTGATGACGCTGAGCTCGCGGAGGTCTTGAACTGGAGTATCGATAATTTTGCAGGGGTGAGTCTGCCGGCGGCGGGTTACACCCCATATACCGCAAAAGAAGTGGCTGTTCTCAGAACCCAGCCACTACAAGAAATTGAAAATCACAGAGCATCTGTGCTGGCAGAAATTGCTGCGCAGGAGTCGCAAGGAGCAGAGTCATGAAATGTCTAACGAGGTTCGCTGTATGTCTTGCAGCCCTAGCAGCCATTATGGGGGCCCCTTTGTTATCGGCGGAACCTAAGGCACTGGCCATTTGCATGGCTTGTCACGGTAAGGAGGGGGTTGGCATTAATGCCGACTATGCGAATCTGGGTGGGCAAAATGCGGCTTATCTCGTTTTGCAGCTGCAGGCGTTTCGCAGTGGCGAGCGCAAAAACGTTGTAATGAACGGCATGGCAGCGGGTTTAACTGATGCCGATATCGATGAACTGGCAGACTGGTATGCCGGACAACCCTGGGTCATCGCCGATAATGGCAACCCCAACTTGGTTGAGGAGGGGTTAAATCGGGCCGGCTATTGTCACGCCTGTCATGGTATGAAAGGGTATCCGGTAGCCAAGGATTGGCCGATTCTGGCCGGTCAGAGCGCGCTTTACCTAGATAATCAGCTGCAGGCCTTTAAAAGCGGTACACGCTACCACCCCCTTATGGTCAATGTTGTCAAAGACCTCGAGCCCTCTGCGATGACAGCCCTTGCGTCGTATTACACGCAGTTAAATGGCGCTGCTGCCCCCCAGTAAAATGAGCTCTGCAGGGGGCTATGCCCCCAGCCTGTCGCCCCGATTTGCCGCTTATGTGCGGGACTACCTTATGGATCGTGAGGTAGATCCGCAGCCTGTTTTTGAAGCCAGTGGTTTAGATTACACCAACAACGAAGAGTATGACTTGCCACTCCCGCTCGATAGTGTTGCTGCCCTTTTTGAGCGAGCCGCAGAGGTTACGAATAACCGCACCATGGGACTTTCTATGGGCCGAGACTTTCATTACGAGTCTAGCAGCGTGTTAATCGTAGCTATGTTAGCCGCGCCCTCGGTGGGAGGCGGACTCGCCTTTCTCAATCAGTACGATCGCTATATCGATTCAGGTATCACAACGCGTTTTCTACCCAACGGTGAGCCTGTGGTGTTTTCTGCAGATCTTATGGATATGGACAGTCCGGACATGGCGCAGCTCAACGAATATCTCGTGGGTTTTCTGGTGCAAACGCTGCTCATCGCGACACGCACAGACGTGCCTTTATTGCGCGTGACCTTTCGCCATAAGCAACCTGCGACTACGGCGGCGCTGCAAGATTTTTTTAAGTGTAGGCTGGAGTTTGGCGCCCCGCACAACGCCATTTACTTGCCATCTGCTTTTTTAGGACAGCCGTTTCTTACCTGTAACAAATTGATGTTTCGCGTGTTGGCTAACGCCATGGACACGTACTTTTCCATGGGTGATAAAACCAGTGGCTTTGTTAGTAAAGTGTGTCGTCAAATTATGCTTGAAGACCCAATCGCCAATCTCGACTCCAACAGCGTTGCTAGGCTTATGGGGCTGTCGGCGCGAACCCTTCGGCGTCGCTTATCAGAGGAAGGGTTTACCTTTAAAGAAGCAAAAAATCTGGCGAGAGAGCGAAGAGCAAAATACTTATTGGTTAACTCCCGGGCTTCGCTGACAGAGATCGCGTTCGATCTTGGGTATTCCGAACTAAGCGCCTTTAGTCGTGCTTTTCGATCGTGGGTAGGTGAATCGCCCCAAGCTTATCGAGAAAACTTGCGGGCTCTTCTCGATTAATCGATTCTTATTTGCGTTGACAGCGCCAATAACCCGGGGGTAGTACTGATTTAGTGGTCAAGTCTGTGGCCACTTTTGTCAATCTTCTGGGAAAAGCTGAAGGTATAGTCAGTCTGAAAGGCACAAGTCTGTGGCGTTGCCGCTGCGGCTGAAAAATAAAAAAGCTACTCAGGGGAGTTCACCATGAATACTTGTCGAAACAGCTATTGCGGTCCTTTTGCAACACTTGCGGCTGCCGTCGCAATGGCGTCGGTTACTTTGCCGGCTTTGGCACTGCAGCTCGAGGAGGTGGTGGTGACCGCCCAAAAGCGTGAGCAGGGTGCGAATGATGTGGGCATTGCCATCACGACTTTCACCGGTGAGCAGATTCGCGAATTAGGGATCCTGAGTGCCGAAGATATTGCCATGTATACGCCGGGCGTCACCGTTAACGAGACCGCAGCTACCGGGGTGCCCCTGTACACAATTCGTGGTGTTGGCTTTCAAGATTACTCGACGGCCGCTTCATCAACGGTAGGGATCTACTTTGATGGGGTTGCTATGCCCTATACGGTCATGACCCGTGGCCTGCTTTTTGACACGGATCGCGTCGAGATACTCAAAGGACCCCAAGGCGATCTCTATGGGCGGAACACCACGGCCGGACAAATTAACTTTATTAGCAGAGAGCCAACAGAGGAGTTTTCTGCTGGTGTGACGGCAAGTTATGGTCGTTACGAAGCACTAGATCTTGAGGGTTATGTGAGCGGCAGTCTTTCTGATTCGACCCGTGGCCGAGTTGCCGTGCGCATTGCGCAGTCTGGAGAAGGTTGGCAAGAAAATACGGTAGGGGACGATAAGCTCGGCGAAGACGATGTTATGGCAATTCGCGGTACTTTGGTGAGTGACTTTAGTGACAGCTTCACCGCGAAATTGATGGTCAGTTACGTTGACGACCAATCAGACAACACGGCCAATACCGCCTATCCCGGCAGCCTGATCGGCATCGGCGATTTTACCGCTCCCTACGTGCCTCTGGATCAGTACGTCATTCCAGGCAACGCGACCTTTGGACAAACGCCCCCTTGGTACTCAGTCGATGATAATACTCAGGCAGGTTGGACCAATACTTACACCAGCGCACTGACTGGGAAAACATTTGATCTGCGTCCGCAACGGGACAATCAGGCGACCAACATCATGCTCCGCTTAGATTGGGCTATTGGAGATGCCACGCTCACGTCCATAAGCGGTTATAGCGATTTTCAGAGGGAAGAAAGTAATGACTGGGATGGCGGTTTTTATAACGATTCGAGCAATATCAATACCACCGACCTACAGGTATTTAGTCAAGAACTGCGACTCTCTGGAGAAAGTGAACGGTTAAATTGGGTGGTCGGACTGTACTACTCTCAAGATGAGATGGACGAGTACTACCATTACTTCATGTCCGATTCGGTTTATGGCTTAGGCAGTATTCCCTTTGGCGTAGGTCTTTTCGCCCCCAACCCGATTCTTGAACTCGACACCAAATACGACCAGGAGACGACCTCGGCTGCCGTCTTTGGCCACGTCGAGTATCAGCTGACTGACGCTTTAAAGTTAATTGCAGGCGCGCGTTACACCAATGAGAAGCGTGATTGGACCGGTTGTACTTATGTGGCCGATGACGGTTCGCTGGGATTATTTCTAAACAATGTATTTGGGCTTGCCGGATCACCTTTTGAGGTAGGCCCGGGTGATTGCGGAACGATTAACGACATTGGCGGTTTTGATCCTTCCTTTAATCCCTACTCTGACAAGATCGATACTGGACGCGCCACGGGTAAGGTCGGGCTAGATTGGACGCCTTCGGACGATCTTTTGGTGTACGGCTCAATATCCAACGGCTTTAAATCTGGCGGGTTTAACGGTGCCAACTCAAATACGACGACACAGCTTATTCCCTACGAGGAAGAGGTGCTGACGGCCTATGAGCTAGGCACGAAGGCGACGCTGGCCGATGGAAGCGTGCAAGTAAACGGCGCTGTCTTTTACTACGATTACAAGGACAAACAGGAACAAGACGCCGCGGTCACGTTGGTTGGCAACATTTCGGGGCTGACCAATGTCGATGAGTCCGAGATTTATGGCGCTGAGATCGAGTTCACCTGGCAGCCAACCGAGGGTCTGACTTTGGCAGCAAATGGCGCCTGGTTGGAATCTGAAGTTAAGAAATGGCAGGCCGTAGATCGCGCTACTAGCTCTTACCCTAACAATATAAATTATTACGATGCTTCGGGTCAGGAGCTGGCGATGACGCCTGATTTTTCATACACGTTGTATGCGCGTTATGAAATGCCGATTACAAACAGCCTGATGCTTGATTTGTCGGCGGATTATAACCAGACCGGTAAGACAACCGGTGGCCCCCGCCCAGAAGATGCAACCGAAGAGTACGGTGTTGCTAACGCGAGAGTTGGTTTGGGGTCTAGCAGTGGTAACTGGCGGGTAATGGCCTGGGTACGAAACCTCACAGACGAGGACTACTACCCCTCAGCCTATACCGGAGGCAACGGTCCTTATGTGCGCACTTATGGCATGCCACGGACTTATGGTGTGACCTTCAGCTACGCCATCGGTCAGTAAAGCACGCTGTGAATCGTGAGTAAGGGGCCACATCCGGCCCCTTTTTTATCGGATTTAAGATAAGTGTCGTGGGGCTGTGCATGAAACGAACAACGCTGTGGTGGGTACTTGGCTGTTTTCTGGTGTTGGCTGGCTGCAAGGAGGTACCTCCTAGTAGCTCGTCAGTTGGCATGGCTGAGGGACCTCGGGCAGATACCGTAGTGATTAATGCGAAAGTCTATGCCGATGGATCCTCTGCGAATGTGAGTGAGGCCCTGGCAATTCAGGGCGGTCGGTTTTTGGCTGTAGGCACTACTGAAGCCATGCTGGCACTGACTGACGATGCCACTGAAACTATCGACGCGGCAGGTGCTGCTGTCTTCCCCGGATTAATCGATGCTCATGCGCACCCGTCTATGGGCGGTCAGAAAGTGCTGTACATGTGCAATTTTGCGTTCAATACCACCCCCGATGAATTGGCAGCAACGATTGAGCGTTGTGCTCAGGCACCGGATGCGCCGGAGTGGATTGTAGGGGGTCAGTGGAATAGTAATTTTTTTGTTGATCATGACATTGCATCACCGCGAGAATTTTTGGATGCGGTCTCAGGCGATCATCCTGTGTTCTTAGACGACGACTCGGCGCATCATGGTTGGGCCAATACTCTGGCGATGGAGTTGGCGGGCATCGAGCTGAGCGCTGATACCGTAGATCCAATTGGCGGTGTCTATGTTCGTGACGAAGCAGGTGTCCCTAATGGCGTGCTGCTTGAGTCGGCAGCGGGGGTGGTATCTGCTGTTATACCTCCGTATACGCTGTCACAAGTTACCGCCGGTATTGAAGCCGTCTCGGGCATAGCCAATAGTTATGGTGTGACCGCATTCGGTGATGCTCGTGTTCCTGAAATGGCTATGCGCGCCTACAAAGCGGCAGATGATGCGGGGAAGTTTACTGTTCATGCTGTTCTCTATCAGCAGAGCTACGGTCACGGTGGTGAGCCAGAGCCTTTAGAACCGGTCACTGCCTACGAAGAGCGTGCAGCGTTATACGGCTCAGAAAACCTCAAAACCAAAGCCATCAAGTTCTTCCTCGATGGTGTGCCCACGGCTTCACGCTCGGCTCTGATGGTGGCCCCTTACACCACCGATGCGCAGCATCCTGAAGCAACTCTGGGTATGCAGATGATAGCCACAGAGGAGCTTGAGAGGGCGGTCGCCCGTTTTGATGCCGCGGGTTACCTTATTAAAATTCATACCGCAGGTGATGGTGCCGTACGCGTGGCGCTAGACGCGATTGAAAATGCCAGAATAGCCAATGGTTCTCCCGGGCAACCGATTTCTCTCGCCCATGCGGGCTACATTGATCCCCTTGATCTACCACGCTTTAGTGCGCTCAATGCGGTGGCCGATTTTTCCCCCTATCTTTGGTACCCCAGGCCCATTATTGATTCCGTGGTGCAGGCCGTCGG
>QXYP01000079.1 GCA_009886815.1 Halieaceae bacterium | reverse complement strand
AACCTTAGATAGTGATAATGGCTGGACAGTTGCCACCATGGTTGTTCCATTGCGGTCGTTAACTAATGCGCCCGTTAAAAAGACGACTTGAATCTATTGATTGTCCAGTGTGCTCAATGGCGCGAGCTGAGATTGCGTAGATCAATAAAGTGGTTGCCGCTTTGGGTCAAGTCACATCTGAAGGAAAAGCCGCCTTTATGCCGAATGAAATCACTCTGTAGGAGGCGGGCTGAACGTACTGACTGAGAGGCCATTGCATTCATGATACTCAGTACCGGGAAAATCTACCCTTAGAGGAGCGAATTGCCGTAGAATCAAGGCAATCGCAAAGTAAGCTGCAAAATGCAACTGGGTGTTTTGCACCGATGAATGGAACCAGCCTGTGAAAGCACTAGTCGTTGATGATGATTCTGATATCCGTGAGGAACTCGGTGAGTTCGTGGAGCAATTGGGCTTTTCTGTGGTGTTGGCCAGTAACGGTGAAGAGGCGTTGGGCAAGTATTTTGGTGATCCAGAGATCGCCATTATCCTTAGTGACTTGATGATGCCGGGGCTTAACGGCCTCGAAATGTTAGAAAATATTAATGCTGCCCCAGGAGCCCATCAGCGGGTTCGGCGAGTCATATTCATGACGGGAAACGGCAATACCCAGTCGGTCATTCGTGCGATGCACCTCGGAGCAAAAGAATTTCTTTTAAAGCCCGTAGATCTCGATCAGTTAGAGCGCCACATAACAAGCGCCAAACGTGAGGTTGCTGCTGATCAGGCACGTCAAACTGAAGAGCTTTTGCTCAAGCAACAGGTGTCTTTAAACAACGCAGAAATCTCTGCTTTAAACCGCGATGTTGAGGGGGCTTATGCAGAGGCCTTGGCTTGCTTAGCCGCCGCCGCCGAACATAAGGATCCTGAAACGGGGCAACACATTATTCGCATTGGTGAATACGCCGCCGTCCTTGCCGAAGCGCTAGGTTGGGATAAAGAATGGAGTGAAATGATCCGGTTGGCAGCGCCACTGCACGACGTAGGTAAAGTGGGTATGCGAGATGCAGTTTTGCTGAAGGAGGGGCCCCTCGATGATGATGAGCTGCGCCATATGCGTGAGCATCCAGAGACTGGCTATCGCATTCTCTCGGGTTCAGCGTATCCAACCATGAAGATGGCTGCCCGCATAGCGCGTTGTCATCATGAGCGTTGGGATGGTACGGGTTATCCGAGGGGGTTACAGGGGTCTGAAATTCCTGTTGAAGCTTCGATTACGACACTGGTCGACGTCTACGACGCGCTGCGTTCGAAACGACCCTATAAGCCGGCGTTTGATCATGAAAAGGTGATGAATATTATTCTTAAGGGAGATGGCCGCACTGAGCCGAAGCATTTTCGACCCGACGTGCTAGCAGCTTTTGAGGTTGCTCAAGACAAGATGGCTGCCATTTTTGATCGGCTTAGCGACGAAACCGATCCCGCACGCCATGCGGGTGCATCGAAGCGTGAGGTTTTGTGATGAAGACGTTAATTGTTGAAGATAGCTCTACACTCTGCGCAATTTATGAGGCATATCTAGACGACACGGGTTACGAGGTGCACACGGTAGAAACGTTTACCGGTGCTCTCATGGCCCTTGAAACCCTAAAGCCAGACTTAATTTTACTCGATATCGAATTGCCTGACGGTAATGGCCTAGATCTGCTGGCAGAGACGGTACTCATGACGCCTAAGCCCGCCGTTGTTGTCATGACAGGTCACGGTATTGAATTTGCCGATCAGGCGATTGAACGTGGTGCTGACGACTTTTTAGGTAAGCCCTTCGATGCCTCAAGGCTTCGAGTGACGCTTGCCAATGCGGCACAGCGACTAGAGCTCACGCAGAAGCTCAGTAAGCTTGGGGAGATGCGTGAGCGCTTGGGGCCTATGATGGGCGCATCGGGTGTCATGCAGGCGGTTTATTCGACGATCGAATCATTAGCCTCAAGCCGTGCGACTGCGATAATTACCGGTGAGAGTGGTACAGGAAAAGAGCTCGCTGCAAGAGCAATACATGATTTATCGGCCCGAGCCCCGAAAGAGTTTGTCGCAGTTAATTGTGCTGCAATCCCGAGTGATCTTATTGAATCTGAGCTCTTTGGAGAGGCGCCTGGCGTTAGAGGCAACATTCATGCTCGGGACGGATTGATAAAACAGTCAGATGGAGGGACATTATTTCTCGATGAAGTCTGTGATATGCCCTACGAATTACAGTCGGTGCTTTTACGCTTCATTCAAAGTGGCTCCTTTAAACCGGTAGGCAGTGATGTTGAGTTCGTTGCTGATGTTCGAATTTTAGCGGCCACTAATCGAGATCCGCTGTTTGAAATGCGTGAAGGGCGCCTGCGCGAGGACCTATTTTACCGTTTACATGTTGTGCCCTTACGAATACCGCCACTCAGAGAGCGGGGTGAGGATGTGCTGCAGTTGTCTGCGCATTACCTGAACGTGTTTTCTGAGCAGGAAGCTCGGGAAACTTGTGGCTTTACGGAAGATGCTCGTAGAGAGTTGCGACGGTACCCTTGGCCTGGAAATGTTAGGCAGTTGGAAAATATTATTCACCGTTTGGTGCTCATGACGCCTGAGCAGACGATTGGTTATGAGCAGCTTCGGGCTGCGATTATGGACAGCGATTTGGTTGATGGTGCGGCACAAGCTGCGAGCGTTACCTTTGCCCCTGTTGCAGAAGGGCGCTTAGGGGGAGTCGAGCCCTTATGGCTTACGGAGAAGCGAGCGATTCAGTCGGCCATTGATTACTGTGAGGGCAACGTAAACCGCGCCGCAGGCTTGCTAGAAGTTGCCCCGTCCACGATTTATCGAAAGATTCAAAGTTGGAAATCATAAAGTCTTAGCTAGCGGCATTGGAGTTGTGCAATGTATGGAGTGATTAATAAATCCCTGCGAGACATGGTTGTAGAGCAGTTTGGGGAAGGAAAATGGCAAGAGGTGTTGCTGCGTTCTGGCGTGCCTGATGACAGCTTTCTGGCGATGCAATCTTACGATGATGATATTACTTATAGTTTGGCGCAGGCCTGCGCTGATGAAATGGATATTGATCTCAGTGACGCATTAAGGGCTTTTGGTGTTCATTGGGTCGAAAATACGGTGGCAAGGCAGTATGAGTCTCTCCTCCGTGCTGCTGGCTCGGACATGCTGGGTTTCTTGGGTAACCTTAACAACCTTCATGACCGTATCAGCTCCACTTTTTTAAATTACCGACCCCCGAATTTTAGAGTGCGGGAAGGCGATGGAAAAGATGTGGAGATACTTTACATGTCAGAACGCGTGGGGCTGACGCCCTTTGTAGAGGGATTGCTGCAAGGTTTGGCGCAGCGATTTAATCAGCCCATGGAGATAATGGGCATTGAGCCTCAAAGCGTAGAGACTGGAGAAAAAACTCTCTTCAAAGTACGCATGGGTTAAGAGTCAGTTTTTCGTCATGATCAAATCAGATCAGTTTTGGGATGAGCTTCAAAATCTCTTTACCTTAGTCGGCCAAATTGATGACGACGGCCAGTTGGTGCGAGCGAGTCCTTTGCTGGCGGAAAAATGCCGGATCGACCTCTCCCAACACATCAAATTTTTCGAGCTTTTCAAATTTAAGCGACCGACACCATTTAACGGGTCTATGGCATCTGCTCGAGAGGCAGTCGGTGAGCTTTTTTTGGGCTTTAGTGACGAGTTGGGCTTTGCGATTCGAGGGCAAGTTCTTGACTATACCGAGATGGGCATTGAGGGGCTTTGTTTTGTAGGTGTTCCTTGGTTGTGGTGGATAGAAGGGAATGCGGTTGACAGCACGCCGACGATGTCTGATTTCCCTGTGCATGATGTACAGATGGATCAACTGTTCTTCATGAGTACACAGCAGTCAATGGTAGAAGACCTGCAAGCTCTCAATGAGCAACTTAAAGCGGCTAAGTTAGAGGTTGAACGTGCTAACGAGGCGCGTCAAAAGTACTTTCATCACGTCAGTCATGAAATGCGAACACCTTTAAATGGCGTGATTAGTGCCCTCAGTTTAATGAGTGATTTTAAGCTCGACGGAAAGCTCCTAGAGTATTCTGAGCTAGCGACTGCAAGTGCCGATCGTCTCCTAGAGGTGATTAACTTTACATTAGAGACGGCCTCCCTTGAATCTCATATGAGTGAGGCAGAGGAAAGTGCTTTTCGACTTGATGATTTGATTGATGAGTGTTTAATACTGGCGCGCTCTCGATCTTTAGAGAAGGGTCTGGAGCTTCGGCGTTCAGGCGAGCGTGACCTTGTTAACATCTACACCGGCCGTCTGAAACTGCTTCGACAGGTCTTGACCAACCTACTTTCAAATGCCGTTAAATTTTCCCAGTCTGGGACGGTAACTTTAGGTGCACTAAAGTGTGAGAGTAATGACTCCCATCGAGATCTCATTGAATTTTCCGTGTCCGATCAAGGTCCGGGTATACCTGCAAATGCGATAGAGAAATTGTTTGAACCTTTTGCGACAGGCTTGAGTTCAGAGACGCAGCAGGCGCAAGGCACGGGCTTGGGCTTGAGTATTGTTGAGCGCTTCGTCAATGCGCTCGGTGGCGAAGTTAGGGTTCAGTCGTCTGTCGGTGAGGGCACGATCTTTAGCTTTAGCATTCCGCTGTTATTGGCTACGGAAAACACTAATTTGCAGCGGACCGAGGTGGCGATTCCAGCATTCTCAAGTGCATTTTCTGGCACAGTGCTGCTGATAGGAGAGCAGAAAGTCAGCCAGCAGCTCAACGGGAAGGTTCTGGAGTCTATGGGCCTTAAGGTTGTCACAACAGATTCTGATGCAGCGGCACGAGTACTGGTTGAGGCTCAACCTGACATGTTTGACCTTATCTTCATAGATCTCGATATGCCCAGTATGAATGGTGTCAGCCCTGCACAGGGCCTGCTTGCAACCTCAGGTGCAACCAATATTCCGGTCTTGGCACTATCGGCCCACAGCACCACTACTGATCGGCTCAAAGCCGAGCAGGCTGGCATGCATGATCTTTTAACCAAGCCTCTTTTGATAAGCGAATTGCGCAAATCCCTGCTAGCACATTTGCCTGCGACTTCAGTTGCTTCCGAAGCTGGCGTGATACACGATTTAATAGGTAGCCAAACCCTCAGTGAGGGTGTGCAGTCTTCATCTGCGTTGAATGCAGATTCAATGGTAAACGGGGGGAGTCATAGTATGGGTGAGAAAGGTAACTTGGAGGTGGGTGATGCTCCACAAGATGTCTTGGCCTTCGACCAGAAGCCGATTGATCGCCTTATTCGAGAGGTTGGTATCACCGTGCTGGATACGCTCGTCGATAAATTCCTGGGAGAGTCAACCGATCGATGGGAGACGCTGCGCAAGGCAATGGCTAATGAGGAGCGAAATATTATTATTCGTGAAGCGCACACTTTAGGTAGTGCCTGCTTAACCTTTGGCTTGGAGGCGGCGGGCGGTAGCTTTCGGAGAATAGAGGCGGCTGCGCTAGCGGGTGGATCTTTGCCAACAGCAGATGAACTGCCCCCTATCTCAGAGCAGTTGGGGCTGGGTATTAATGAGCTCCAGCACCTATTGTCTGTGCAGCGGCAGCAGTAGGGCAGCGGTCACAGCGTTTGCTGAGTAAGAAGCAGAGATTAATTCATACAGAGAACTAAAATAAGACACTGAGGGATTACTTATGGTTATGTTGACTAGAATCTTGTTGGCGGCTATCGGACTTTTGTTTCTGGGGGTGGGTGCCGGTTTATGGTTAAACACGGGAGAAGCCGCAGCTAAAATGGGGTTGGTAGACCTTGCCGCGGCTGGCTTAGGTACCGTGAGAGCAGACATCGCCGGATTTTTCATCGGTGGCGGGATCATTCAGATCGTAGCAGCCATTCGCCGTGATCCTACTCTGTTGTGGCCCGTGCAGCTCTTAGTGCTCCTCGCGCTTATGGGCCGAGCTATAACGCTAGTTATTGATGGCCCTGTGGCCGCGGGTATCCCCAGTATGGGTATCGAGCTTGCTCTCTTAATGCTTCTTTTATGGTGCAAAAAAGTTTGGCATACGCAGCCTGTTTGATCGCTATTTGGCGAGCAAGGCACTGCTAATGATTGACCGGGTATCAACCGGATCAATGACACTGTCAATTTCAAGGAAGCTGGCTGCTTCAGTCGCCTTTCCGCGTTCATAAAGTTTGGCGAGAAGTGCTTCGAAGTGGGCCTCTCGTTCGGGGCCCTCGGGCAGTTTGGCTAGCTCTTGCTTGTACCCCAGGTGCACCGCCCCCTCTAACCCCATGGGGCCAAATTCCCCGGTCGGCCAGCTAGCCGCATAAACCGGGATTTCGAATGAGCCTCCGGTCATAGCCATAGCGCCAAGGCCATAACCTCGTCGCAGAAAAATAGCGACGATTGGCTGGGTTAGGGTGGCACCGGCGGTAAACATTTCAGACATGTGCCGTGGGGCACCCGTAGATTCGCTGTCTGGGCCAACCATGAAGCCGGGTGTATCAACAAAAGACACAACGGGTAGCTTCCAGCGGTCTGCGAGTCGGTATAGGTCGGTGGCTTTGCTTGCGCTCTCAGAATCGATGGCGCCGCCAAGGTGACGGCAGTCGTTGGCTAACACCGCGAAGGGTATTCCCTCTATGCGGGCGAGGCCGGTAATAATGCTACGACCGTAATGGGGGCGAAGTGGCAGGAATGAATCGTTATCAAATAGTCGCTCAAGAATTTTGAGGGGGTTGTACGCCATGCGTCGATTAGCTGGTAGCGCGCTTCGAAGAGAAGACTGATCTTCATGGTCAAAGTGCGTTGTGGGCCCTTGGCAATAAGCTAATGCTTGTTTAGCTATTGATGTCGCCTGTGCTTCATCTTGCGCGACAATATCAATGACACCGTTCTTGGTGTGTACGTTTGACGGCCCTATATCAGTTGCTTGGTAGCTGCCCAGGCCCCCCCCTTCAATCATAGCGGGCCCGGCCATGCCAATGTAGCTTTGCTGAGTGGCAATGCGTAAATCAGCGGCGCCAAAAAGCGCGGCATTTCCCGCAAAGCAAAACCCGTGGTTTACAGCGATGCGCGGCACCTTGCCTGTTAAAGCGCACCATCGGTGAAAGGTGGGAACGTTTAGGCCGCCACCCGATATCAATACGTCAGTGTCCCCAGGCCTACCGCCCCCTCCCTCGGTATACATAACAACGGGCAGCTGCTGCTGTCCGGCCAGCCCTAACAGTCGATCAATTTTCCTATGATGGAAGTATCCCTGAGTCCCTGCCAGAACGGTGTAGTCATTGATAATTAGTGCGGTTTTTGCGGCCGTCGCATCAAACAGATTGCTATTGACCGACCCTATCGCGGTAATGACACCGTCACCTGCTGTTTGTATTTGCAATTCTTCCACGTCTTTTCGGCTACGCTGAGCGGCGACAGCGTACTGGCCAAATTCGTTGACAGGGAAGCCGTCGACAAGATCATCCAAATTTTCTCGGGCAGTACGACCACCTCTAGAATGACGTTTTTTAACCGCCTCATCTCTCGCTTCGTCCTGCGTATTGAGACGCCGTTGTTCAAATTCCTCAAACGGATCTTGCGCCATGAATTAGTCCTCCTGGGAACCTGCGGCCTTAATCGGGGATCGCCCGGGTCTCCACCGATATTTTGCCATCGATACTTTAAAATTTTGTATCTCCAAGCCTTCACTTATCAGTCGTTTCGCAGCAATGTCAGCTCGGGGACAGGTTAAAATTCCTTGGGAATTCACAACGCGGTGCCAGGGCAGCTTTGTATTGGCTGGTAGCTTTGCTAATACGCTACCCACCCAGCGGGCCTTTCCGGAATACCCCGACATAAAGGCCAGATCGCCAAAGGAGATCACCTGACCCGTGGGTACTTTTGCAAGAACCGTCAGAACTTGAGCGCTATTTAAGGCGTTTTGGTGATTTGCAGTGCTACTCAAG
>QXYP01000078.1:7370-10828 GCA_009886815.1 Halieaceae bacterium | reverse complement strand
GCATGTGCTGCCTTCAGTCTTCTAGCGCTAAATTTGTTGCGCTGAAAGCGTCATGCACTGCCTCTAACTCTTCCAGCAGGCACTGCAGACGCTTCGCCCCCAGTGCTTGTTCAACGGCCTGAAAATCTGGCTGCAGCAATTGCGCGGTGCTCTCCAAAATACCCTTTCCTTTTTCAGTAATGCGTACCAACTTGGCACGGGCATCATTGGATTTAGCCGCCGTCTCAACAACTCCGCCGGCTCGAAGTCGCGCGACCATTTGACTCATAGATGCTGCCGATACCTCAAAAACAGTAGCCAGCTCAGAGAGTGTTTGCTCCCCCAAAAAATACAGTCGATTCAGCACTTCAAACTGTCTCGAGGTCAGTGTGCTCGGTAGACGCTGTTCCAATGTGCGCTGCGCGTTTTCGCTAATGATGCGCATCAGCCGCAATGCGCGGTAAGTGACGGAGGGATCTGTTAAAAGTTTTTTCATTTAGTTAGGCTACCTAAATAAAACAAAAATACAAGAGGAAGTTATATTTACTCATTGCAAACCGCTGCCATCGGTTAAGATGCCGCCTTCAAACTGACTCATTATCCATATACCCACTGATTGACGAGGCTTTCTATGTGCGCTCAATACGTCTACACAATGAACCGGGTTGGCAAAATGGTTCCACCGAAGCGTGAGATCCTCAAAGACATTTCCCTGTCTTTTTTCCCCGGCGCCAAAATTGGCGTTCTGGGCCTCAACGGCGCCGGCAAATCGACGCTACTGAAAATTATGGCAGGCCTCGATACCGACATTCAGGGCGAGGCCAGACCCCAGCCGGGCATCAACATTGGGTACTTACCCCAGGAGCCTCAACTTAACGCAGAGAAAACGGTAAGGGGCAATGTCGAAGAGGGTGTGCAGGAAGCTATTGACGCGCTACAAGGACTCGAAGCGGTCTACGCCGCCTACGCGGAGCCCGACGCCGATTTTGACGAGCTGGCCAAGAAGCAAGCGCGATATGAGGATGTTATACAAGCGAAAGATGCGCACAACCTTGATACCCGCCTCGATATTGCGGCCAATGCACTGAGACTGCCCCCATGGGATAGCGACGTCACAACGCTATCTGGCGGCGAGCGGCGCCGGGTGGCACTGTGCCGCCTATTGTTGTCAGAACCCGATATGTTGTTGCTCGATGAGCCCACTAACCACCTCGACGCAGAGTCGGTAGCATGGCTCGAGCGTTTCCTTGAGAGCTTTTCCGGTACGGTCGTGGCCATCACTCACGATCGCTACTTTTTAGACAATGCCGCTGGCTGGATCTTGGAGCTCGATCGCGGCCGCGGCATCCCCTATGAGGGCAATTATTCAACCTGGCTTGAAGCCAAGGAGACTCGGCTGGACCAGGAACAGCGCACCGAGGCGGCGCATCAAAAAGCCATCAAAGCCGAGCTAGAATGGGTGCGATCCAATCCCAAAGGACGTCAAGCTAAAAGCAAGGCCCGCCTCGCGCGCTTTGAAGAATTAAATTCCCAAGAGTTTCAGACGCGAAACGAAACCAACGAAATTTACATTCCACCCGGACCCCGACTTGGCGACAAGGTTATTGAAGTTAACAATCTTAGAAAGACCTTCGGCGACCGGCTGCTTTTTGACGACGTGAGCTTCACCGTTCCTACCGGCAGTATTGTTGGCATCATTGGCGCCAACGGCATGGGTAAGTCGACCTTGTTCAAACTGCTCATGGGCATAGAAAACCCTGATGGCGGTGAAGTCGAGCTAGGCGAGACGGTGCAATTGTCCTACGTTGATCAATCTCGTGATGACCTTGATGGCAGTAAAACCGTGTGGGAGGAAATCTCTGACGGACTCGATATTATGCGCATTGGCAGCTACGAGGTGCCCTCACGTTCCTACGTTGGGCGCTTCAATTTCAAGGGGTCGGATCAACAAAAATTTGTCAAAGATCTATCGGGGGGTGAGCGTAATCGCCTGCACCTAGCCAAGCTGCTCAAGCAAGGGGGCAACGTGCTACTGCTCGATGAGCCCACCAACGATCTCGACATTGAAACCCTCCGGGCGCTTGAAGAAGCGATACTGGCTTTCCCGGGTTCGGCACTGGTGATTTCTCACGACCGCTGGTTTTTAGACCGCATCGCTACTCATATATTGGCCTACGAAGATGACGGCAGCGTCGCATTTCACCAGGGTAACTTTACGGAATATGAAGAAGATCGCGTAGCCCGCTTGGGCAAAGATGCCGATATGCCCAGCCGAGTGAAACACCGGAAACTTATGGGCTAACCCCATAGGTTGCCCCGCCAAACCCTACTGAGCCTCCCGGTGAACTACACCAGGGCCACCGGC
The DNA here is from genome assembly GCA_009886815.1 of Halieaceae bacterium. Classification (GTDB taxonomy): domain Bacteria; phylum Pseudomonadota; class Gammaproteobacteria; order Pseudomonadales; family Halieaceae; genus Luminiphilus. Next base: position 8,484 of record QXYP01000078.1, on the reverse strand, counting down.
TCACAGTAGGGCGTCTAGCGCCTCAGACAGTCGGCTAACGCCAATCACCTCGAGGCCCTTTATTGGCTGCTTAGGCACGTTGCCCTTGGGCACAACCGCGCGCTTAAAGCCGTGCTTTGCCGCCTCGCTTAAACGCTCTTGGCCCGAGGGTACAGGGCGAATTTCACCCGACAGGCCCACTTCACCAAACACGACCCAATCGCGCGACAAAATACGATTTTTAAGACTAGAGACAACGGCCACCAATAGCGCCAGGTCGGCGCTGGTTTCAGTCACCCGAACACCACCCACCACATTGGCAAAAACATCTTGATCGCCCACCATTATGCCCCCGTGGCGGTGAAGCACCGCTAGCAGCATCGCAAGTCTATTTTGCTCAAACCCCACGGCAACCCGCCGGGGGTTGCCAAGGGAACTGTCGTCAACCAAAGCCTGAATTTCCACCAACAGCGGCCGAGTGCCTTCCCAGACCACCATTACCGTGGTGCCCGATGCCGGCTCTTCAGCGCGATCAAGAAATATGGCCGAAGGATTTTTGACCTCGCGCATTCCTCTATCAGTCATTGCAAAAACGCCGAGTTCGTTGACCGCGCCAAAACGGTTTTTACTGCTACGCAAAGTGCGAAAACGAGAGTCATGCTCCCCTTCCAACAAAATGGAGCAGTCAATCATGTGCTCCAGTACTTTTGGACCTGCCAGATTGCCGTCTTTAGTCACGTGTCCCACCAAAATCAGGACCACCCCCGACTGCTTGGCATAACGCGTCAGTTGTGCGGCACAATCTCTCACTTGCGAGACGCTGCCTGGCGCTGAAGCAATGCCCTCGGAATGCATGACCTGTATGGAATCCACCACCATAACTCGGGGACGAGTTTCATCGGCGGCAGCCAGAATCGCGTCGACTTCGGTTTCGGCCATAAGCTGCAGTGCGTCAACCGCAAGCTCTAGGCGATCGGCGCGCATGGCCACTTGCTGCGGACTTTCTTCACCCGTGACATAAAGCGCCGGGCCACCCGCCGCGAGATGACACAGCGTTTGTAAGAGCAAGGTACTTTTTCCCGCACCTGGATGCCCGCCAATCAGAATGGCCGAACCCGGCACTAACCCGCCACCT